>NZ_QUAJ01000003.1 GCF_003391055.1 Psychrilyobacter piezotolerans | reverse complement strand
CACCATGGACACCTTATCATGTTCAACGGAAGCAACTGGAGAGTAGAAAATTCATTATCGTTATTGAAGTGATCAGTGGTGACTTTTTAAATTGCAACACCGCTGACATTTAAAGTTGCAAAACACATATTCTCTCAGTTAAATCTGTAGCAACACTCATAACTACCGCTTTACCATCAGGTAAATCACCAATGTATCTGGAATTAAAGTCCCAAATAAGTTGTCTTCCATCTTTGGTAGTGACTACAAGTTCACTATCATGTTGTGTCTCTGTTAACTTGTACAACTTTCTAATACAGTCATGTACTTCATCTTTATTTTTACCGTATGCTTTTTTTGTCCAATCAAATATAGTCGGAATATCAGATTTTGTATAATTAGTAAGTTTAGTCCAATTTTGACTTATATTTAAAACGGTACCGTCTTCTGCGTGAATCATAATCGGTATCGGTGCATTTTCAATGCTATTTTCAAATATCTTTCCAGCTAATATTAAGTCGTTCAAATATTTCTGAGTTAAATCCTTCTCGTGTTTCAAAACAGCTATTGTTGTGTTTAATTCCATAGTTTTATCGGCAACTAAAGCTTCTAATCTTTTATTTTCATTCACCTTTTGCAGGTTTGCTTTTCTCACTTTATGCATGGCTCTAATTTGAGCTATTAATTCACTTTCATCAATCGGTTTCGATAAAAATGCTTCAGCACCAACATCCAAGGCACGTATTCTGCTTTCTTTATCATCTTTATTTGCCGTAACAAAAACAACGGGAATTTCATTTAATGTATTATCTTTTTTTAAAATTTCACAAACTTGGTAGCCATCCATTACAGGCATAACAATATCTAGAAGTATAACATCTGGATTGATTGATTTAGCAAGCTCTATCCCTTTGGGTCCAGAAAGGGCTGTAAAAAAGATCGCATTTTCAAATGTATCGTTGATAACTGCTTGTAAGATTAATAGATTATCTTGAATATCATCTATTGCTAAAATTTTAATTCTTTCTTGTGCCATCTAATACCCCTCCTATTGCGTTAAATAACTCTTCAGAGATAATCGGCTTAGCTATAAATCCATCAAATCCTTGAGATAAAATAAATTCTCTATCTTCTTTCATAACACTAGCTGTTATAGCAATTATAGGGATGTCTCTTAAGGCACTTATTTTTCTTATTTCCTTAAATGCTTCTATTCCGCTAATTCCAGGTAGAGCAATATCCATTAAAACCAAATCAGGATGATGTTCTTTTGTTTTTCGGATTCCCTCAATACCATCTTTAGCCTCAATAATATTATATAAGCCATCAAGAATAGCTTTTATTGTAATCATGTTATCTGGATTATCTTCAACTATTAATATGTTTGGCATACCTTCTTTAGATATAGAATCTTTCTTTAACAAGTTCTCATCTGTAGGAAACAGCATATTAAATATCGAAGTTTGAAGTCTAATTCTATCAATATCTCCTTTTTGAATTAGTTGATGAATGTTAATTCTTTTTAAATTAATTAATTCTTCTTTATTCAAATGTTTGGCAGTCAATACCAATACGGGCACAGAGGCTGTTGAATCATTGTTTCTAATTGATTCAAGCACTTCAAAACCATTAACTTTTGGCATCATCAAATCAAGAATCACTGCATCAGGAATAGTATGTTCTAAAATTTCCAGAGCTAATTCTCCATTTTCAGCAGATATAATTTCTACTCCCATTCCTTCAACCAAATCAATTATTTGAATAATAGCTGATTCGTTATCTTCAACTAATAAAATTGTTTTCTTCTTTGAATTGTTAGATGCAGAGGTGAGGGTTTTTGCAGCAACATATTGATTTTCATCTTTAATAGAATTAACTAATTCGTAATTGTTATGAGCACTTGGAATTATTAAAGTAAATGTCGATCCTATACCAACTTCACTTTGGACAGTTACTGTTCCTCCGAGTAATTCAGCATATTTTTTTGCAATTGCAAGACCAAGTCCTGTCCCACCAAATTTTCTGGCAGTTCCGCCATCAGCTTGTCTAAATTCGTCAAAAATGTTTTCCAAGAATTCTTCAGAAATACCAATTCCTGTATCGATAATTTTCACTTCCAATGCATCCTTTGTAAATGAAGCATCAATTGTTACACTCCCTTTTTCAGTGAACTTAACAGCGTTTCCTACTAAGTTTTGGAGTATATGAAGACATTTATCATAATCACTAATAATAATTAATTTATTGCTTTTTTTGTTGTGTTTTAATTTAATACCTTTTTTATTTGCTTGGGCCTCAAGCATTTCAACAATTTCATTTAAAAGTTTATTGGCATTAAATTTAGTAACGTCAATTTCTTCATAACCTGATTCAATCCTTGAAATATCAAGAATATCGTTTAATAAATCCAGGAGATTCTTACCATTTCTACTAATAATTTCTAAATATCCATATTCTTCCTCAGGAACTTTATCCATTAATCTTCTAGAAAGAACTCCGGATAATGCAATAACAGAGTTTAATGGGGTTCTTAACTCGTGACTCATATTTGATAAGAAGTTAGACTTTAAATTACTTGCTTCATTAAGTTGTTTTTTTTGCATTTCCAGTTTAGTATTTTGTTCAACTAATTCTGCAGATTGTTGTTCTAATTCAGTCATAAATTCTTTAACTTTATTTTCAGATATTATCGATTCAATACGGGCAGTTAATCCATCGGCTATATTCTCAATTAGATTTACCGCATTATCACCAAAAGTATTTATTGATGCTAAAGAAATGATAGCGATTATTTGATTATTTGATTGAATAGGAAATGTAATAATCTCTTTTGGTAAAAACTCCCCGCTGACTGTATTAAATACAAATCTTGTATCATCAGGTATTTCTCTGATATGTTGTATTTCCTTATTTAATAATACAGATCCAAACTCACCTTCAAGTTCATTTATCAAAAACTCTTCTTTAGCCTTTACAGCTAACCCCATAGATTCAAAATGTCTGAATGTTTTATTATCTTCACTCAAAAGATAAACAGCAGCTATTTGAGCACCTGAAAAGTCAGCCAGACTATTCAATGTTACCTTAAAGAATTCATGAGCGTCATTTTCAATCATCATTTTACCTGACATTTGAATTGTTTGTTGATTTAAGACTGCGTTTCTTTGAATAATATCTGACATTGTATTTATACTATATGCCAGTGTCCCAAATTCATTTTTAGATTTATAAGTAATTCTTGAACTCATACTCCCGGATTGAAATTTTAAAACGGCATCAATCATAATAAAAATTGGTTTCCTGATAGAGTTATATAACCAGTAGCCTATAATCAAAGTAAGGGCAAATATTGCAGAAACTATAATTATTAATTGTAATACCATATTTTCATGTAATCTGATAGATGATGTATATAATTCATCAGCTTTTTTTTGAGCAAAAACATCTATAAGTTCAGTTTTTGCCAGCAGATCATCTCTTTTTATTGCTTCAGTCCCACCAGGTGAGATGCTTACAATTACTTCTTCAGTATTTCCATTTAAAATATTATCAAAATTTCCTTCTCTTAAAACTCTCCAAACAACAAAAGCATCATAAGCGTCTGATATATCCGAAGAAGGACCTAGATACAATTCTTCAATCGTATTAAATTTAGCTTCAATATCAGCATCCAGAACTGCCGCTCTAGCTATAATTTCTTGATGTTTTTCTACGTTATCCTCAAGGATTAAATCTTTAGTATTTATCCTTTGTTCAGCAATATTTAATTTCAAATTATCAATTGCACGTCTAACTTGTAAAGGATGCTCATATAAAGTTTCTACTTGACCTTGTAATGTGTTTGTTTGGGAATATGCAACTAGTCCAATAATAGCAACAAGGGTTAGTATTATTGAAAAACTAAATAATAGCGTTGTTCCAATTTTAAAATCTCTTATTCTCATAGTATTGCTCCTTGGTTGTTCAATTTAAAAATTGAAGAGGTTGGATTTATTTGTTTTAATTTTGTAAAATCTTTTACTAATACTTTTTCAGCTTCACTAGTTATAAAATAGCCATTTGGTCCTAACGACAACTCTGATTTTACTATTATTTTTTTCTGAACTTCCGGATTATAGTAAAATAATAAATTGCTGCACAATACCAAATCAAAGTCACCATAAATACTTTCAGGTGGTTTTATATTTTTATCATCAGTTAAATCAAAATATGAAAAACTGATATTCTTCTTTAATTTTTCACTTATAATATATTCACTCCCCCTGCTGGTGAAATACTTTTCTATATATTTCAATTTTAGATCAATAACTTCATTTTTTCTAAAAATACCACTCCTGCCTTTTTTAAGCTTAGTTTCTGATATATCAGTAGCAATTATTCGATATGGAATCTTGATTCCTAATTCCTCTTCAAATTCGGAAATTAAAATAGCTAAAGAATATGCCTCTTGACCACCTGAAGATCCAGCTGACCAAATTCTTAATTCTCTTTGTTGATTAATACTTGTTATAATACTTGGTAAAACTATCTTCTGTAACTGAGCAAATATCAAAGAATCTCTAAAAAATCTTGTGTATGTAATGTTTAGCAGTCTCTTTAATACTATAGCTTCTTGAATGTTTTCTTTAATCAGCTTTTTGTATTCTTTAATATTTTTTGATTTTGTATCAGATATTCTCATATTAATAATTCTCGTTAAAAAAGACTCATCAAAAATAGAGATATTTATATCAAAATCGACTTTTAATACATCGATGATATCATTCATATATCTATTCATACTAATCCTCCAATTTTAAAAATCTCATCATGTAAATTACCGGTATTAGTTCAGTTATTAAGAACCTAGTTTTTCTACAAACGTAGGTCATTCTTGCTTGTATGATAAGTAATTATATATTACTATAATAACCTCCATATTCCAATTAATCTTACTTTTCTATAGATAATCTTGTTACTAACCTGACTTGTTCAAAAATTAAAAAATACTAAAAAAATGCACAAGAAATTATTTGCTGATTTACTAACTTTTCATAATTTAACATCCTAAAAACGGCAAAATAAAAAAGTGGCAGAAATTTCCACCACTTTAATACTCAAAATTTTACATAATTATACAGTTTCTATGTTTGTAGCACAAGGACCTTTAGCACCTTCAGTAATTTCGAAAGTTACTTCCGCTCCCTCCTGCAGAGTTTTAAATCCTTCTTTGTTGATTTGTGAAAAATGTGCGAAGTAATCGTTCCCGTCTTCTGCCAAAATAAATCCAAATCCTTTATCATCGTTGAACCATTTAACTGTTCCTTTTAACATATATATTTCCTCCGTAAAATTTTAATACAGATAAGTTTTTCTTAAAATCCATTTAACTTTTAATCCATTCAAGGTTTTTTAACTAATGAAACTTTTGTCTTACTCTCTGTTACCATTAAATAATATCATAATCGTTATAAAAAGTAAAGTTTTATTTTTTATCTGGCAATATAAACGCAATAATTATAAAAAGGATGCCTATCCCTCCTGCAACAAATATCCCAGAAATGGCAGGAAATAAAGCAGGACTTCCCTTGACATTAGTTACAGCCAAAGTCATCTTTCCTCCCAGATCAAAAAATAAGACTGTATCTTTAATTTTTTCATATACAAGGGTTAGAAGTAATGCTCCAATCGTTCCTCCCAAAACAAATGAAAGTGCATCCTTTCTACCTTCTCCAAGGGCAACCAAACCTGTTCCTGGGCAAAATCCAGATATAGCCCAGCCCAGTCCCATTATACCTCCCCCTACTATAACTCCCATATATGATGATTTTATACTTAGATGTGATACATCCACAATTCCAAGTAACAGAAGGGTAAATAATAAAAGGTTACTGAGTCCGATGGCAAAAAGTATTGTTTTCATTAAATGAAAATCTTTTAACCTGAGCATATCTATAATTTTTTGTGGATTTGAAGCTCCAATTTTCTGGAGGATAAATCCAAATAAAAATCCTATTACAAGAGCTGGTATTATATTCATATTTTATCTCCTTTATATAAAATTATGGCTGCGGGTACTGCCACAGCAAATGTTCCCAGAGTAAATAGATAACCGCTGACTGATGTCTGCATCATTCCGCTCATCATGTGCCCGCTGGTACATCCACCAGCAAGCCTGGCACCGAACAATACCAGTATTCCTCCTAAAAAGGATGCCAAGTATCTTTTTTTGGGTGATTTCCCAAACCTATCCTTCCAGACCTTAGGGAGGGACTGTTCATCTTTTTTGACTTTTTTATCCTGTAATTTACTGGCGGTAAAACCGCCTAGTATCATTGCAAATACAAATATAAAACTATAATTTAGAGGATTAGCAATACTTTCGGCGTATTTTCCTCCGCTTTTATTTATATATGCGTTGAAGCTAGAATAGCCGCTCTCGGCTCCTGCTTCTTCAATGACTAGTTCTTGAACTGAATTCCATACCACACCATCAAATATTACAAACTGTGTAGAAACACCAATTGGTTTTACAAGAACTACAGCGATAATAAAAATAAGACCCAGAACTATACCACTTATAAACCAACTCCATTGCTGCTGTTTGATTAAATTTTTCATATTCTCCCCTCCATCTTAAACAATAGGGAATTCATTTCACTCCCCTTTAAATGATCTTTTTCTATATACCCCTAACCTTTCATTACCTAATAACTTAATTCTTATAAACTCCATAATTTCCTTTTAAACTTTAATATTCTTCTAAGCGATTTTCTTTGAGGATTGACTTTTTAAATTTTTCCATATATACTTAAATAGTTATTAAATACTTTTTAAAATACAATTAAATTTATAAAAAGGAGAAAATTTATGACTTATGCAGGGTTTTGGAAAAGGTTTGGGGCATCTTTTATCGATGGTTTTATTACATTTATACTTGGTGTAATAACAGGATTTATTGTAGGAGTTATTACTTCTACAATGTCGAGAACTGGAGCAATAGGAGCAGAGAGGATTGCAGGGGGAATTACAGGGTTTATTACAGGATGGATCTATTTTGCAGCATTTGAATCTTCCACCAAACAAGCAACTTTGGGGAAAATGGCTCTTGGAATAAAAGTTACAGATATTAATGGAAACCGTATTAGCTTTAGTAAGGCATCAGGTCGATATTTTGGGAAAATCATTTCAATCCTAACACTATACATCGGTTTTCTAATGGCGGCATTTACCTCGAAAAAACAGGGATTACATGACAAAATGGCAGGTTGCCTCGTGGTAAATAAATAATATTCTCTAACCAGTTAATAATTGACTTAATAAAACTAAGTTAAAAATTCATGTAAAAAATAGGAGATGAAAATGAAAAAAATATTATTGATATTATTGATAAGTTTTAGTTTCATTAGTTGTGGGAAACCTGAGCGTTCAATTAGTAGAGATCAATTACAGCGTAGAAATGGGGTGCATTATGAAGTCAATCAACTAACTCCATATACAGGAGAAGTTATTATAAAAATGGGGAAATTAGTACCGAAGCAAATTATATAGATGGGAAACTCAATGGAGAATCTGTGTCGTATTATAAAAATGGAAAAATCAAATTTAAAGAAAATTATGAAAATGGAATAAAAATTGGTGAATCCATTACATTTTATGAAAATGGTCAAATTGATGTAAAAGGAAATTTTAAAGATGATAAAGCAAATGGTGAATTTATTGGGTATTACAGAAGTGGAAAAATTAAATATAAAATAAATTTTAAAGATGGAATAAAACATGGATTAGCCAGTAGTTATTCTGAAGATGGGAAGATAGAAAATAATGTCTATTATAAAAATGGGAAATTAGACAATAGTATTTCTGCTTTCTACAAGGAGTTATTCTCAACGAAAGAAAATAAAAAAAGCAGTAAATCTCATTAGATTTACTGCTTTTTTATATTTTAACTCTCCTACCTCGGTTTCTCTAAAAGTCCACCTCTCCTTGACATTTAAAATTTAGTATTAAATATACTTAATTTTAATACTCGTCATCGGGAGAGGAGTTAGACGTGAGGTCTGGAGGGTCTTAGTCGTCACTCTTATCATATGGCTTTCCAGAACTAGCTGGTGCCACTGCCTTTCCTACTACTCCTGCTAAGGCTAATAGTGTAAGGATGTATGGTAACATTTGAATAAATTGAGGCGGTACCCCGGTTACATATTGCTGGATTAAGTAATGCTAATTTAAGTAATTCTGAATTAAAGAGTACTGATTTATTTTTTAAAAGACTTTTCATTCTTAATCCAATATTTATCATAAAATATATGATATAATTTATGAAACAAATTTAATAAAAAAGGTCCTCAAATTTTATACTGTAACCTGTGAACTGGACACTAGAAAAAAAGTGTCTAATTTGCAGGTTTTTGTATACTATAAAAAAATAACCCTTAAACCATATATGGTTTAAGGGTTATTTTTTATTTTTTATTAACTTTTTCAATTTTAGTTTTAGTTTCCACGTCAGAAATTGATCTATCCATTCCAGCAGTTTTATTAGCAAAAGTCATACTGAAGAGTAATAAAGCACCTATTAATACTAGCCATTTTTTTTTCATTTGAATTCCCCCTTTAAATTTATAGTTGTATTTTCTGAATAAGAAGATTAGCTTCATATTCTAAAGAATTATTTATATAAAATTTTAATATATACATAGTAAAGTCGTAACACATCATTTGTTTTGGTATCTTACAGATTATTTTTATTAATTCCTGCTGTTTTAATGGCTGATGACCATGGAGTAAAACAAGGTGTTTGATAGAGTCTAAATATTTAGTTGGGTTAAAGAAACGATGGTTAAGATCTAAAGGAAATGAAATTTCCATTTCAAATGCATTGATAGCTTTTTTTTTCTCCCCTAAATATAGATAAGATAACCCCAAATTCCAATAAGTTTGATATAAAACTTTGTTTTTTATTTTTTTGAGTATATTCTCAAGTTTATTAACAGTAACTTTTACCAGTATTTCATTTTTCATTTTTTTAGCACAAGAAATAATGTTGGTGTAACAAATTTCTAAATCATAATAATTTAATGGATCGCTTACACTTTTTTTAAAATATTCAATGGCTTTTTCATATTCTCCTAAGTTTTGATTACAAGCCCCAAGGTTATTGTAGGAATAATAGTAATTTTTTGTAATCTCTGGCATATCAATAATAACTTTAAAAAATGAGACAGCTTTACTCCATTTTTTAGTTACTAAGAGACTCACCCCGGTATTGTAGATTAAATTAGCCTTTGTTTTATATGGAGCTCTGTCGATTTCCTTCTGATATTTCAGGTATATTTCATAGACAAATTCTAATTTTTCTAATCTGATAATTTCTATTAAGATAGAGTAAAAAAAAGGAAAACAAGAGAAATGATCTAAGAGATCGTAATAGATCTTTAAAGCTTTTTCTTTTTCACCTGTCTTTTGATTATATTTGGCTATAATATATTGGTATTTACAGCTATGAACTTCTTTCTTTCGTCCAAATAACTCGATCTCTTCTTGTTTTTCTTTGGAATAGATACTTTTATTTATAAGACTTTCGTTGACCAATTGATCCAGTTCCTGCTGAGAAGTAATGTATAATTCTTCTACAGTAAGAACTCTATTTATACTTCTTTCCTGAAAAATTTTATTGAAAGAATCAACTAATAAAGGGATGTGTTTTTCTTTAAAAGAATTATGCCCTTTTTTTATTTTAGTGAGATAAGAAGAACTAAGTCCCTTACACCCCAGTTCTTTAAAAGTTATTTTATACATTTTAGCTATTTCAAATATTTTATCTTCCATATAACCTCCTGGAATATACTTGTATTATATAATTAATGTTCATTTTTTTCTACTAAAATTCAATTTATGGAAAAAACTGAATAAAAAAGTGTTTAAAATTCAGTTTTTGTTTATTTTATATGACCTTAAAAAACTGTCCAACTTATTGTAGCCTATCCATTTATGGAAAAACTGAATAAAAAAGGTGTTTAAAATTCAGTTTTTGTCTGTTTTTCTAAAAAACTTGAGGGATTAGTTGTAACTAGTATATCATACTATAGGAACTCTTAAAAGAGAACTGAAAAAGTATTCAATACGATTATCGTAAAAAACCTAAGAACAATTCTAAAAATAGTATTCTAATAATATATATAAATTAGTTCTTGAAAAATTGATATTAACGTTCCTAAAGATTAAAATAAAAAATATTTATAGGATATTTAAAATAAATAAAAAAGGAGGGTATGATAAGAAACCTATATACTTATCATGCAGAAACTATATGAATAATTTATTCGGTCTATCTATGAAAATGTTGAGTTCAATAGAATATAATGATAAATATTTTATAAAAAAAATATTTAGAATTGCATCTCCCATATCAAATAAAAATGATTTAGGCCGTGCATATACTATTAATAATGGAAAAGCAGAATATATAGATTCCATTGGTTTTGATTTAAAAGAATTGAATAAAAATATAGATTTCTATAAAACATCTCCTAAAAAAACAATTATAAATAGAAAGTATAAAAAAGAAGTGGAACAAAAATTAAAAAACAAGGAACCTATAGATGGTTTTAGTTTAGATATAAATAAAGGTTCAAGCAAAAGTTATTTTGATAAAACAATACTACAAAATAATATTGTACAATCTTTTATAAGAACATTAGAAGTTTACGATGATTATACAAAGGGACATTCTGAACTTGTGGCAATCTATTCTGTAAGAATAGGCGAGTCGTTAGGATTAGATAAAAAACAACTTGAGAATTTATATTGGGCTGCTGTGATGCATGATATTGGAAAGATAATGATTCCTGTTGATATATTAAATAAGACAGAAAAACTAACTGATTCAGAATTTGACCTTATAAAAAAACATCCACAGATAGGATATGAAATAATTTCAAAGAACAAGACATTAAAAGATATATCTAAATATATTTTATCTCATCATGAACGTTGGGATGGAAAAGGATATCCAAATGGATTAACTGGAGATGAGATCCCATTACTATCTCAAATCATATGTGTAGCAGACTGTTGGCATGCAATGACATCAAAAAGATCATATAAAAATAAATTAAGTGAAGAAGAAGCAATTGAAGATCTTCTAAAAAATAGAGGGACTCAATTCTCTCCTAAAATTATAGACATTTTTATAGAGGAAAAACTATATTCAATTGATAAATATTTTAAAGGGAATAAAATAGTATCTAGATACGCTTAAACTAGATTTCTGAATACTAATCCAACCAATGGAATTGTACCGTTCTATGAACAGATAGAAATTAGAACCAACAGCATAAGCTAATGGATATCCATAAATAAAAAAAGCAGTAAATCTAATTAGATTTACTGCTTTTTTATATTTTAACTCTCCTGCCTCGGTTTCTCTAAAAGTCCGCCTCTCCTTGACATTTAAAATTTAGTATTAAATATACTTAATTTTAATACTCGTCATCGGGAGAGGAGTTAGACGTGAGGTCTGGAGGGTCTTAGTCGTCACTCTTATCATACGGCTTTCCAGAACTAGCTGGTGCCACTGCCTTTCCTACTACTCCTGCTAAGGCTAATAGTGTAAGGATGTATGGTAACATTTGAATAAATTGAGGCGGTACCCCGGTTACATATTGTTGGATTAAAGTCTGTCCTGCATCTGCAAAACCAAAGAGTAAACTTGCTCCTAATACCCCGCCTGGTGTCCATTTACCAAATACTAAGGCTGCCAGGGCTATAAATCCTCTACCTGCCGACATTTCCTTGGTAAACTGTGATAATGCTCCGATAGACAGGTAAGCTCCTCCAAGACCAGCTAACAGTCCTGACATGATTACACCAAAATATCTTACATTTAATACATTGATACCCACTGTATCTGCTGCCAGTGGATGTTCCCCGACAGCTCTCATCCTGAGACCCCATACTGTTTTATAGATAAACCAGTGAGATGCAAAGGCAATTGCATAGATGATAAATACTATTATAGACATCCCGAAGAATGTAGCTGTTTTAGGTACTGTAGGAGTGTTTCCAGACTGGTTAAACAATACTCTTAACATAAATACTGTAAATCCAGATGCGAACAAGTTGATCGCTACCCCTGATACTACCTGGTTTCCTTTGTATTTAATACTGAGGATTGCATGAAGTAATGCCATGATTCCACCAGCCATCATACCGCCAAGAATTCCAACATATGGGTTCCCTGTATAGTATGAAACTACCGCTGCTGAGAATGCACCCATCAGCATCATTCCTTCTAATCCTATATTTACAACACCTGTTAGTTCAGAGAACATTCCACCAATTGCCGTAATTAATATAGGAGCTGCTTGTCTAATTGTAGCTAAGATTAAACTTATAAAGATAGACATTAGTTACTCACCTTCTTCTTTTTTTTATCCAATATTGCGTGGAACATATTTTCCGCAGCAATCAGTAATATTATGATAGCCTGAATGATTATTATGATCTGACTCGGGATAGATGTGTTAAACTGCATAGATCTACCACCAGTTCTAAGTGCCGCAAATAGTATAGCTGCAAAGAGTGCACCTACTGGTGAATTCTTACCAAGCAGTGCTACTGCGATACCGTCAAAACCATAACTTCCCATGATTCCCTGTCTGTAGGTATATTGTCCTACTCCTCCAAGGATTCTTTCGGCACCTGCCAATCCAGATAACGATCCTGCTATTCCCATGGCAAATAATATTCTCCATTTTACATTTATCCCTGCATTTTCAGAAGCTGTAGGATTAAGTCCCACGGCTTTGATCTCATACCCGGTGATAGTCTTTTCAAACATAAACCAGATAAGGATCACAGCTATTACTGCTATGATAAATCCTACGTTAAGTGCCACTTTTGTATCGGGCATCAGCATAGCCAGTCTGCTGGCTTCAAATACTGGAGGAGTCTGCGGACTTGGTCCCATAGGCCCACCAGCTTTCAATGGATAGTTTAATCCGTATTGTTCAAAGTTTAACGCTATATAGTTTAACATGATAGTAGATATTACTTCATGTACTCCTAATTTTGCCTTTAACCAACCTGCAATTCCTGCCCAGGCAAAACCTGCTGCTGCTGCTATGACAAGTACTACGAATACATTGTTTATACCAATGTTGTGTACAAAAGCTCCAACTGCTGCTGCTGCCAATCCACCCATTATAACCTGACCTTGAGCTCCGATATTAAATAATCCTGCTTTAAAAGCTACCAATACAGATAATCCTGTAAAGATCATAGGTGTTGCTTCTAACAGTGTTCTTGCAATGGCTCTTTCACCATCAAAAGCCCCTGTAAATAGATAGTAATATGCTTTTAATGGATTTTCTCCTAGATAAGTTATTATTCCTGCACCTAAAACCAGTGCAATAAATACAGCTAAAATAGGAACTAATAATCCTTGTAATTTTCTATTCATTATAACTTCCCTCCGGCCATTAAGATTCCGATCTTTTCTTCAGTAGCATCTTCCCTGTCGAGAATTCCTGTAACCTCTCCACCACACATAACTGCTATTCTGTCACTTAAGTTTAAAATTTCAGATAGTTCTGCTGATACTACCATCACTGCCTTTCCAGTCTTCTTTTCTTCCAAGATCAGCTTATGGATAGCTTCGATGGCTCCAATATCTACTCCCCTTGTAGGCTGAGAGGCTATGATGAAGTCATGTTTTTTCTCCAATTCTCTGGCTACAATTATCTTTTGCTGGTTCCCCCCTGATAATTTTCCAAAGGCTGTTTTTGTTCCTCTAGGTCTTATATCATGAGCTTCCATAAAGAAATCTGCTTCTTTTTCCAACTTATCTACATCGAGCAATATCTTGTTCTTTGTAAATTTTTCTCTATGTACCCCAAAGGCAAATGTATCCCTAACTGAAAATTCTGATACTGCTGCTCTTGCATGTCTGTCTTCCGGTACATGAGCTAATCCTGCTAATGTAATATGTCTGGGAGTTTTACCAGCCAGACTTTCACCATTTAAAGTGAAGTCTCCAGATTCAATCTTTCTTAATCCTGTAATAGCTTCTACAAGTTCCGACTGCCCGGATCCTTCTACACCTGCAATTCCTAATACCTCTCCTGCTCTTATGTCAAGGGATACTTTTTTTACTGCCGGTAACCCTTTATTATTTTTCACATTTAAGTCTTTGATCTCCACTATCTTATCACCGATAGTAACTTCTGGTTTTTCAGTAGTAAATAGTACCGGTCTGCCTACCATGGCATTGGCAATTTTTTGTTTTGTGGCATCTTTAGTTTCAAAGTTTGCTACATCTTTTCCCCTTCTGATTACTGTGATATTATCTGAAATATCCAATACCTCCTGAAGTTTATGGGAGATAAATATAATAGTCTTCCCCTCTTCAATAAGGTTATCCATTATCTTATATAGTTCCTTTACTTCCTGGGGAATAAGTACAGCTGTTGGCTCATCAAATATAAGCAGGTCAGCTCCCTTAAATAATATCTTTAAGATCTCTACCCTCTGCTGGATTCCAACTGAAAGATCCGATATTATAGCATCCGGGTCTATAGCCAAACCATATTTTTCAGATACTTTTCTCACATCTTCACGAGCCTTGTTTATATCCAGGTTCATTCCCTTAGTGGGCTCTACACCTAAGATCATATTTTCTGCAACTGTCAGGGTAGGTACTAACATGAAATGCTGATATACCATTCCTATTCCCAATTTAGCTGCTTCTCCAGGTCCTTTTATGTCTACAGTCTTTCCATTTAAAGATATAGTTCCCGATGTAGGAGTATATAACCCGTTTAATATCTTCATCAGTGTGGATTTACCGGCACCGTTTTCTCCTACAATAGCATGTTTTTCCCCTTTTACTATGTTTAAAGTGATATCATCATTTGCTACGACTTTTCCACCTAAAAAAGTTTTTCTCATATTTTTCATTTCTAAAATATAGTTTGTCACTCTGATCCTCCTAGAACCTTTTATATTTTTTTATCCTATTTTTTTTACTATATTTATTACCCAGTTACAAAAATTTTCCCCAGCTTTTTTCGCTACATCCACTACATCTTCATGGGAATGAGCTTTTTCTGCTATTCCTGTAGCCATATTTGTGATACAAGATATTCCCAGTACATCTATTCCCAGATAGTTTGCTATAGTTACTTCCGGTACCGTAGACATCCCTATGGCGTCTGCTCCCATACCAGTAAATGCCCTTACCTCTGCTCCAGTTTCATATGTAGGTCCTGTTGTCCCTAGATATACACCTTCTTTATAAGCTATACCCAAATTATCTGCAACTTCCTTTGCCAAATCTCTAAGGTATATTTTATAAGCTTCTGTCATATCCGGGAATCTCGGTCCAAACCTATCATCATTTTTACCAATAAGGGGGTTAGTTCCAAATGCATTGATGTGATCTGTTATTAACATCAATGTCCCCGGGTCATAAGTTTTATTACTCCCCCCGGCAGCATTACTAACTATTAATTTTTCAATCCCAAACTGCTTCATTACATACATAGGATAAGTTACTTCTTTCATCTCATATCCTTCATAGAAGTGAAATCTTCCCTTCATTGCCACGACTTCTATTCCGCCAATTTTCCCAAATACTAATTTACCGTCATGACCTGCTACAGTTGATACAGGAAAATTTGGAATATCACTATAATCTATCTCCATTTTTTCATCTATAAAATCCACCAGGTTTCCCAATCCAGAACCTAATACTATGGCTACTTTGGGTCTATATTCTGTTGTTTCTTTTAAAAAATTTGTTGTTTCAACTACCTTACTATACATGAATTTTACCTCCATTTAAATTTTTTTGATATATAGATCTTTTGTTGTTTCTTTAAATCCAACTTTCTTTAGGTACTGTCTATGGGAATCCTCCGT
This sequence comes from Psychrilyobacter piezotolerans, assembly GCF_003391055.1. Lineage (NCBI taxonomy): Bacteria > Fusobacteriati > Fusobacteriota > Fusobacteriia > Fusobacteriales > Fusobacteriaceae > Psychrilyobacter > Psychrilyobacter piezotolerans. The sequence goes on along the minus strand of NZ_QUAJ01000003.1, from coordinate 173,266 downwards.
ACCTTCTGTCATTAATTTGTGAATCCCATTCTTTTTAAAATACTCTGTGTGCTCATCGAAGAAATATTTCCCCAGTTTATAATCTCTGTATGGGGAAGTCACATAGTCCACTTTTATAAAAAAGACCCCATCTGCACTCTTTTCTCCCAGTAAAATCCCGGCTATATTGTTATTTCTCAACATATATAAACCTTTATTTTGAGCCTTTAATTCATCTTTGGATATTTGTTTTTCTATCTCCTGCATATTTACCTTTAAAAAATAATTAAAATATTCAGATTCAGTCTCAGCTTCTACCAGTTGAAACTCCTCCTTGGTGTTATAAATGTTATATAAAAAATATAAATTTATAAACGCTATCCCAATATTCATTAATGCTGTAGGCAGGGAATGGATTAAAAATCCAAACGTCGCAAACAATATACACCCCACAAAGTTAATCCATCTAAGTTTAATGATTGAACTCATAGTTAAAGATACAAGAACTACCAATGAAGCTAAGTAACCAAACCAGTCAATCCAGTTAATTTCCACCTAATAACCTCCTATAAACAGTTTTTATATTATACTAAAATTTAAAGAGCAAGTCAAAGCTATTCCACCTATTCACGCAAGATTTGATGTCATAAGTGCACACTAATGAAATTTCAGCTCTTATTCTAAACAAATAATACTGTTTAAAAACAAAAATAAAAAGGACATGAGTCCTTTTTATAATTCGATTTTTAAAATTACGAATGTCATATCATCTATTTGTTCTTTTTCTTCCACAAAATCATTGAGGGAAGTCAGTAGTTCAGCCTTTATTCCTTCGGCACTGAGATCATAATTCTTTTCGATAACTTCTTTCAGTCTTTCGGTTCCATAGAGTTCTTTCTTTGGATTTTCAGCCTCTGTCAGTCCATCGGTATAATATAAAAGAACATCTCCCTTCTCTAACTTTATCTTCCCCATCTTATATTCATAAAATTCCAAAAATCCTATTGCTACCCCTTTGACATTTTCCTCTAAAACCTCTCCCGTTCCGGCTCTATACAAGATAAGGGGGTTGTGCCCTGCATTGGAGTAATAAAGTGTCTTAGTTAAGAAATCATACTGGCTGTGAAAGATAGTTACAAACATATCTTCACTTATATCCGGATAGATAATATCGTTTAAATCTGTTAAAACTTCAAGCGGGTACGAATCTTTATATTCCAATGTTTTCAGCACAGACCTTATTAAGGCCATCAAAAATGCAGCAGGAACTCCTTTCCCGCTTACATCTCCTATAGTTATCCAGAGTTTATTCTCCCCTGAAAGGGAATAATCGTAATAATCTCCCCCCACTTCCTTGGCCGGATTAAAATACTGGGCTATCTCCACACCATTTATATCCCCCAATGACTGGGGTAATAATTTTTTCTGAATATTTGAGGCAACTTCCAATTCATTGTCCAGACGTTCCTTTATTATCAGTTCTGAATATATTAACGCATTATTTATAGCGATAGCTACCTGGATAGCCAGAGCTGAAATTGTAGCTTCATCACTATAGCTTAATTTATCTTTATCTTCAACTATATAGATTACTCCCAGTTCCTTACCCTTTACCACCAGATCGGAAATAACTATACTTTCATCCTCTGTAGCTTCTATAGATTTAGATATCTGGGCATATACGTTTTTATAATCACGTCTATTATATTTAGCTAACTCTTCCAATGAAAAATTTACATTCCCTGTATTTATAAACTTACCTTTAGTCTGTTTCAGCTCTAACTCCCCGTTTTTCCACAGGTATATAGCTATTTTTTTTACCCCTGTCAGAACAAAGTAGGCATCCAGGATAACTCCTATTATCTTATCTAATTCCAGGGTTGACAGGACAGTTCTTGCCACTGCATTTATATTGGACAAATTAGCTACTTTTTTTTCCAGTTCCTCATTGGAATATTCCAGCTGGGCTGATTTTTTTAAGAGGGAATCATAGGTAGCGTTCAGTTCTTCCTTAAATTCCTTCAGCTCCTTAACCGAGTTATTTAATTGTGCCTCTTGAAACCTTATGGTTTTTACCGTTTCTTCATAGGATTCCTTGAGCTCATCCATTATTTCCGAATAATCTTCCCTCTTACCTATTTTTTCTATGAGGGTGTGCATCTCATCTATACTTTTTCTTTCAAGTTTTTTCAGCAGGATCAGTGATAACACTCCCGCTATAAAAACAATTAAAACATATTCCATTATTTTTCCTGCCTCTCTTTATAAGATTTTGGGTTTAAAAAATCATCTATCAAAATTTCTTCATCTACAGTCAATAAGTCTTTTAAGGATACCTCTTTCACCTTTATCTCCAGATTATAACCGTTATAATAGCTAATCCTGTATTTTCCCCCGTAAAAAAAGATATACTTTCCAGCTGAAACTGTATAACCATTGTATAATCTATTTTCCACTACTACAATTTTCGAATCAAAATTTAACTGGTTCCCCATTATTTTTTTTACATCTCTATCCTCTACATCACTCAGGTAGATATATCCCTGTTCCTTGAAAACTTTAGGAGTTAAATCTGTACTCCTGTCTATATAGACATCTTTTTCCTGCCAATATTCATTTTCATCATGGGAATAGGGATCCTTTATCTTTAGAATTAAATTTAATTCTACCTGCTCTGCTACTTTAAATAGTTTTTTCCTCTTATCTTCCATCTGTAAAATAAGTTTTTCCTTATCTAACTCTGTATAAGTTGCCTCACTGTTAAATTTCTCATCACTGTTCATTATTTTTTTCCAAAAATAAACCTGTTTATTCAGGTAATATTGAGTTCTTCCGATTTTTTCATCCAATTTTACTGCCACTTTTTCATCTATACTGTCTCTGTCTACCTGTGACAGTTCCGATGCAGATTTTGAAAATGCTGCCTCTTCCGGGAGGATATAGCTGTTTTTCAGATGGATAATATCATCTTTAAATTTTTGAGAATACATCATATTTATCGTTGAATCATAAACCAGTAATTTCCTCATGAGAATATCAAAATCATCATAAAATTTTATTTTTTCTTCATAGTTCTGGGGATAATTAATACTATAGAGAGTCAGCTCATAATCTCCTTTTTTTATCTCCTTTTCAAATGGTGCCCTATGATATCTTTCCTTTACCTTGGATACTCCTGTACAGGAAGCAGTGCTTAAGGCCAGTACTAAAAGCAATATATATTTATACACTATTTTTCTCCTTTCTTAATTTTTTATAATTTTTTAGCTATAAAGCCTTTTAGGCGTTCAGTAAGTTTAATTTTTTTTCCAATTGTCCATCGTTATCAGCCTCTACCTGTTTTTTTATCTTCTCGGCTAATTCATCTATATCAAAGGGTTTCTCTATAAATCCCTGGATCTCTACTCCCAGGTTTTCAACGACCCCCTCCAGGTGACTAAATGCAGTCAAAATAAACACCGGAGTATCTGCTAACTCCCTTAACTTTCTCATGGCATCCAGCCCATTCATCTGCGGCATCTGGATATCCATTATAATCAGGTCAAATTGCATCTCTTCCAACATCTGTAAGCCCACTATGGCTGTCTCTGCTTCAAAGACCTCCATATCTATGTCTTCAATTATCTCTCTCAGTAACAATCTAATACTCAATTCATCATCTATAACCAATACCTTTTTCATCTCTCTCCCCCTTATTGCCTTTAGCAAACTTATAACTTATTAATTAAAAACTTAAAAAGGTAAATTCAAAACACTTTTTCATCGCAGATTTCTCAGATTAACTCTGATTTTTTAGTTTTTAAATCCATGAAAATTTGTGTAATCTGTAACAAAAGATTTTTTCACCTTTTTTTAGTTATTGTTTTTAATCTTTTTCAGCTGCCTTGCTATTCTCTCTGGTACTACTTCTAATAATTCTTCCAAAGTTGCTTCCTTTATCCTTTTTACCGATTTAAATCTTTTTAGGAGATCCTTTTTTCTTTTTGGACCTATCCCCTGTATTTCATCTAACTCACTAGATATTACCCTTTTTTTACGTAAATTTCTATGGTAGGTTATTCCAAATCTATGAGCCTCATCCCTTAACCTCTGTAATATCTTCAGAGATTCTGAATTTTTAGGAAAGATATAGGAGCCTGTTTCCCCGGCTTTAAACACTTCTTCTTCCCTTTTGGCTATACTGATTATATCCACCAGATGATCCTTTCTCAGCCTGAAAAAAACTCCCTCCACTGCATTCAGCTGCCCTAATCCTCCATCTATCAGGATCAGATCGGGCAGATCTGTCTGGGCTAATTTAGAATACCTTCTTTCTACCACTTCTCTCATCATATGGTAGTCATCAGGAGTGTCCTTGGTTTTTATTTTAAACTTTCTATAATACTTCTTAGCCAGTCTTCCTTCCACAGCCACACTCATTGCTCCTACAGCATCCTTTCCGGAAATATTAGATATATCAAAACATTCTATTTTCCGGGGAAATCTATTTAAATTTAAAGTTTCATAGAGAACTTTCATCCCCTCTTCCAACACATTTTTTTGGTTATGATATTTTTTGATCTCTTCCTCCAGGTTAAGATATGCCATCTCTAAGAGTTTTTTCCGCCTGCTCTTCAATATAGGAAAATATAGTTTTAAATTTATATCCAGGAAACTTTTCCCCCATCCCTCTAAAATTTCTTTTTTCCCTATGAACAAACTGTCTAAGATTATATTTTTAGGCATTTTTTCATTGGAATAATATCTCAAAAAACTCTCGACCAAAATATCATCTTCTATGAGTATATCTACCTTTAAGTTATTTACCCCTATGATCTTCCCATCCCGGATTTTTAATATAGTCAAAAATAATATATCTCCATCCTGTCTGCATACAAAGACATCCTCATCTATATCTTTCAAAACTTCCGTTACCTGTGTTTTCAATGAATTTTCAATGGCTGTAATCTGTTCCCTGTACTGTATGGCTTTTTCAAACTCCATAGAGGTGCTGAGTCTATTCATCTCCTCTTTCAGCTGTTTTAACAGTTTGTCTCCCCTGCCCTTCAAAAAGTATTTTGCATTTTCAACACTTTCTTTATATGTTACCTCTATATCTTTATAAGCACAAGGCCCCATACACCGGTTCATATAATACTTTAAACAGGGTTTAGGATAAGTTTTTTTCATATCCCTCTTACAATCCCTTATTTTAAATATCTTTACAAGGGTCTTTAATAAAAAACCACTCCCATTTGGATAGGGTCCGAAATAATCTCCAGTTTTAACATCTATATCCCTGCTCCTCCTGATAATGGAAATCTTAGGAAATCTTTCTATGGATATCTTGATATAAGGATAGGTCTTTTGATCTTTTAGGAGGATATTATATTTCGGCAGATATTTTTTTATTAAATTATTTTCTAAAATAAGTGCATCTAATTCACTCTTGCACACTATAAATTCAAGGTCTTCTATATGATCTACCAGTTCCATTGTTTTTTTATCTGTATGAATCTTCTTAAAGTATGAGGAAACTCTTTTTTTTAAATTTTTAGCTTTTCCTATATAGATTACTTCTTTTTTCCCTCTCATTAAATAAACTCCAGGAAGATCTGGAATCTCATATTTATCTATTAAAGGTTCCATTTCTCCTGCTCCCTATGATTTAATAATACCTTAATATTTTCCTTTTGACTAAAATATTCATAAAGTTTCCTGGCTATAGTCACCGATCTGTGTTTTCCCCCGCTGCATCCTATTCCTACAGTTAAATGGGTCTTCCCTTCTTTTATAAAGTGGGGCAGCAAAAACTCCAGCATCTCCTCTATCTTCTTCAGGTATTCTTTACTTCCACTTCCATTCATTACATATTCCTGAACCACACTATCATTTCCATTTTTAGGCCGCAGTTCATCTACATAATACGGATTCCGCAGTGATCTTGTATCAAACATCATATCCAAATCTATAGGTGCTCCATATTTAAATCCAAATGTAGTTATGGTTAATACCAGATCCCTTATCTTTTCATCTTCCAATCTTACCTTTAAATTTTCAATCATTTTTTTCGGGGTAAAATCACTGGTGTCTATTATTATATCCGCTAATTCCCTTATTTCGGACAACATCCTTCTCTCTAAAGAGATATTTTCAATCATAGAATTGGATTTTTCCAAGGGGTGGTATCTTCTGGTCAGGTTATACCTGTTTAAAATCACTTCATCCTTGGCATCCAAGTAAAGGATCCTGTAAGAAACCCCCTTCCCTTTCAGGCTCTCTAATAGTTCTAAAAATTCATCTGTACTTTCAAAGGACCTTATATCCATCCCTATGGCGATTTTTTTTATCCTTTCTTTATATACAGACAGCTTAAATCCATCTATAAAAAAACACGGCATATTATCTATGGTCATATACCCCCGGTCTTCAAAATAATTAAGTGCTGTTGACTTTCCGGCACCACTCATCCCCGTTATAATTAATATTTCCACTATTTCACCTCAAATAATTTTATACCTATATACTATCAAAATAAGGCTCAATTTAATAGATAAAAAAAAAAGACCTCATAGAAGTCTTTAAACAAGCCCTGACCTACAGCCCTCTGTATAGTTTTGGTCGCCTGGTTCAAAAAGTGGTAGTCAGATATATACAATATACAGTATCCGTAGGGGCTCGTTATACCCTCGTGATTTTTCTGATCTATCATACACAGCGCCAACCCCGGCGACGACATTAGGCCCAAAACATCAAGATGGTCGCTAATAGGTAAGGTCTCTTGTTAATTAAATAATACTACAAGATATAGGTGATGTCAACAGTTTTCTTAGAGGTTTGTCAGGGGTTAAGTCTTTTTTATATACCTAATAGGATTTTTTAATTTTCCCAGTAAATTATATTTATATAAGCAAAATAAAAACAGTTTAAAATTGATGTTTCATGCTTACTAAGCACATAATAATATTAAGATGTAATTCTTATTTATTGATTAAAGTATAAAAGGTCTCTAAATATCACTAGATTAGTATCATTAGCATTATTGCGGTTAAAAAAAGTTAGACAAGATAGAAAAAAAGGGGGGGATTTCTATGAAATTAATATATACTAAAAATAATATTTTAAGGGGAATATTGATCTACTCTGCCGGGGATACCATAGCAACTCTCATAAGAGGGGAATTTCATCCCCTGAGGATATTGGGGATGATGCTGCTTGGAGGAACCATCTACGCCTTTGAAATCCCAAATTATTTTATCTGGATCGACCAGAAAGTTACCCATTTCAAACATAAAAAAACCATAAAAACTGTCTTAGCTCTCTGTTATTTCAACCCCATTTGGATAGCCAGACATATTTTTTTCATCCGTCTTTTTTCCCATGAAAAAATTGGATGGTTTATTTTAAATATTGGGTTAAAAAGTTATATAGGAGCTCTGCCCATAAGTATTGCAGGTAATTTTATCATACAAAACCTTATTCCCATAAGATTCAGATTTTTTTCCAGTGCTGTTTTTTCCAGCCTGCTGGCTATCTACTATGCTCTCAGTGCTATATATTTTTCCTAAATCTTTTTTACTGCAATTTCACTAAACTAATAAAGACCTATTTTTCATATTCATTGCACCATTCTTAGTATTAAAAAAGCTGGAAAATCATTTTGATTTTCCAGCTTTTTTGTTTCTTCGAAGTTTATCTCTCGAGTTAATATAACTCAGGAAACATTATTCTTTCTACACCCTCTATGATAATGTGTAGGATCATCATATGGATCTCCTGTATCCTATCTGAAGTTTCCCCCGGAATGATAAATTCATAGTCACACATTCCCTTTAACTTTCCTCCGTCTTTTCCAAGGAGCACACAGGTAGTCATCCCCATTTTTTTGGCTTCTTCCACCGCTCTTATTACATTGGCAGAGTTTCCACTGGTAGATAATCCGATAAAGAAATCTCCCTTCATGCCATAAGCTTCTACACCCCTTGAAAATATCTCATCGAAACCAAAATCATTTCCCACACAGGTAATGTGAGATGAATCTGAAAGTGAGATGGCAGGCAGTGCTCTCCTGTTTCCCCTGAATCTTCCTGTAAATTCCTCTGCAAAATGAAGGGCATCACAGTTACTCCCACCATTTCCACAGATAAGCACCTTCTTTTTATTTTCAAAGGCTTCTGTCAGTTTTTCAGCTACCTTCTCTGTCAGTTTTTCTTCTTTTTCCTTCTCTATAAAATCTTTCAATAGATTTAATTCTATCTCATATGATTCAATTAAATTCATTCTTTTCTCCTTTTCTTATATAATTTTAAAATTTTTCGTGAAATTTATAAATTTAATTATTTCCAGTAAGCTTCTTTTATCCTTTGTGATAGCTATTTGATATCCATCTGATACTTCACTTACCTTTTCGATAACCTTAAATTCCCCTGATTTAACCTCATCATAAACCGTATAAAAAGGCAGTACTACATTTCCTACTCCTTCTCTGACGAAAGACTTGATCACACTTAAACTTCCACTAATTGGAATTTTAGTTTTAAATTCTATTTCATGGTTATTTTCTATGGCTGTTACCGCCTCATTATGTTTTAATATTTGTTTACGTACAATAAGGGGAGTGTCAGCAACTTCCTTGATATCCCTATAATCCCTTGCACTGACCAAACACAGCGGGAACTTCCCTACATCTATAATTTCTAAATTTACATCTGTTATATGAGTTTCATCGATGATAGCTACATCTATATCTCCGTCTCTTAATTTTTCCAAAATTTCCTTTTTTGAGGCTATCACAACATCATATTCTATTTCCTGATATATCTTAGAAAATTCCTTCATCAATTTTGGCAGCAATGGTTCTCCTATAACAGTGGTAGCACCAATACTTATCCTGGCTCTGTCTACTTCTACTATTCTTGCCATTTCTTTCTCTACCCTTTTAACTTTCTGGAAGATATCCTCACTCATCTTATACAAAACTTCTCCCGAATAAGTTAATTTTATCTTTTTTGAACTTCTGTCAAACAACTTAGTTCCCAGCAATTCTTCAAACTTTTTTACCTGTATAGAAACTGCCGATTGATTTATGTATAAATTATGTGCCGCTTTTGTAAAACTACACTCTTTGGCAACTTCATAAAATATTCTTAAATAATGTAAATCCAATTTTCCCCACCTCAATAATTTAATTATATTTCAGTATACTACACATCTATATTCTTATTCAATAATTAATTTCAATAATACAGGGCTCTTTATTAAGTTTTCCTAAAGATGTTTTTTTCTTTTAAGTTTCCATGCATTTTTTTCAATAAAATGATATAATTTATTTAATACCAATCATTTAGGAGGAGAGTTCATGAAAAACTCAATATTTTTCTTTTTTTTCTTAATCCTGATAAATATTACTGCCTTTTCCAACGGGACAATTCCCTCTAAAGGTATTAAAATCATTGAGATCAAGGGACAGTATATCGATCTTACCATTTCACCCTATGGTGGAGAAAATATAGTATTAAATCAGCTTTCGGACAAAAAAAACCCCATAATAAAAAACAATATAACTAAAGATAGTTTACAATATAATTTAAACAACGATAAAAAAAACAGTTTTTTTAAAACCAAGGTTAAATTCGACCTTTTGATCCCCCAGAATACTAATTTTAAATACCTTATAAAAACTACAAACAGTTCTATCTCTGTACATGGAATAAATGGAAAACTTTCCATAGATAACTCCAGGGGGGAGGTTGCTATAGATAACCTGGTAGGAGATCTGGACCTTCTGAATTCAAATAAAGATATTACATTATCCAACATTGTAGGAGATATTTCTGTAAAAAGCTGGTTCAGCCGGGTAACTACTAAAAATACCCTGGGCACCCTCAATATCCGAACTACCAATAAAAAAATTAAGATAAAAAATGCTGAAAAAATAGGAGAGATTTCCACGTCTAATGCCCCTATTTCAGCTGAATTCCGGAGTATTACCTCGGATTCAAAAATAGTTACATCAAATCAGAGTCTCACTATAAAGATACCTAAAAAACATAATTTTAATTTTTCTATTTTCGGTGACCTGATCCATGTAAAAAATGAATTTGCAAAATTAAAGACCAATAAATTTTTAATCCTGGGAACATCCAACGGGACTATAAACATTGAAAAGGAGTAGAAAATGGAATTTATCCGTCTTCCGCTTCTTTTTTTTACCCTTTCGCTTTAACTCTCACTGCCAGAGTTTCATATGGTCTCAGCCTGCCATTTTTTTCTGTTTCATTATAATTTGAGATAATTATTTCCCCGTCTTTCACCCCTGTCATCTCCGGGATCACTATACCTTTATCTGTCATATTGGAAAAAACATAGAGTTTTCCCCCCCTATATTCCCTGACATATGAAAAATGCTCCTTAGATTTTTTATCTATCAGATCAAAGGTCCCATTTTTAATAAGATCCATTTTTTTCCTTATTTTTATCAGCTCCTTATAAGTATAAAATATAGAGTTTTTATCCCTGAGTGCACCTCTGACATTTACTGTTTTATAATTTTCATTGACTACAATCCAGGGCTTTCCTCCTGTAAATCCGGCATTTTTGCTGTCATTCCACTGGACAGGTGTTCTTGCATTATCCCTGGAAATATTACCTATTTTTTTGAGTACCTCTGCCTCATCTTCTTTTTCTGCTGCCATCTCAAAATAATTTATAGCTTCCACATCCTGCATCTCTTCCCTGGTCCAGGATCTGTTGGTCATTCCTATCTCTTCCCCCTGATAGATATAGGGGGTTCCCTCCATCAAATAAAGGAGGATTGCCAGCCCCTTTCCTGAAATCTCCCTGAATTTCTCCCTGTCATCCCCAAATCTGGATATTGCCCTGGGCAGATCATGGTTGTTATAAAAAAGTGAGTTCCATCCCTTTCCATGCAGTCCTTTCTGCCACTTTTCAAAAATCTCTTTTAACTTCAGCAGATCGATAGATGATTTCCACTTATCTATTCCAAACATGGTGTGTTCAAATGTAAAGATCATTGAAAATTCACTGTTATCCGGATTGGAGTATTTTTCAGCATGCTCTAAATCAGCCGACCAGGTTTCCCCCACAGTAAAACTATCATCATAATTTCTGTAGGTAGCATCTGCCATCTCCTCTATATATTCATGGAGTTTCGGCCCATTGGACATCTCACACCTTTCCCAGACCTTGCTGATCATGTCTATTACATCAAATCTAAACCCTTTCACTCCTTTCTCCAGCCAAAAATTCATCATCCTGTAGGTTTCTTCCCTTACTTCTTTGTTATCCCAGTCCAGATCAGCCTGGGTTTTATCAAAGTTATGCAGATAGTACAGGTCTAAATTCTCAATATACTCCCAGGCATCTCCTCCAAATATTGAAGTTACGGGATGATCCTTTACAAACTCCTTTCCCCTGAAGACATAATAATCCTGATGTTTTTTACTCCCTTCAAGGGCTTTTTTAAACCAAGTATGCTCTGTAGATGTATGATTAGCCACTATATCCATAAGGATTCCCAGCCCTCTTTTCTCTGCCTCGGATAAAAGCTCCTCAAAATCTTCCATAGTCCCAAAGTCCGGATCAATCTGGTAATAATCGGCAATATCATACCCATTATCGTTTTTAGGAGAGCTGTATACAGGGGTCAGCCATAGAAGATCTACGCCTAATTCTTTTAAATAGTCCAATTTACTTATTATCCCCCTGATATCCCCCATCCCATTTCCGGTGGTATCCATAAAACTCATGGGATATATCTGGTATACTACTTTATCTTTAAAATTTTCATTCATATTTTTTATTTCCTCCCTATGTTTTATCCTTGGTGCTATTATACCTTATAGACTAAAAAAACTTGTAAAAAAAACACTTTTTTTAATGTTTACAAGTTTTAGTTGTAGATTAAAATCATTTAGGACAGATCTACATTTTTACATCCAAACAGGTATGTAAGGATAAATCCGGAAATATATGCAACTCCTAATGCTGACATATACAGAATTATTGCTGTCAGCACCCCGCTCTTAGATGTCATAGCAAATGATCCCAGGATCCCTGAAGATCCAAATACAGTGTTTAATCCAAAGGTAAATCCTATCTGAGACATTATACCTATATATATTCCTCCAATGGCTCCTCCTGCCATAGATGTAAAGAACGGCTTTACCCTGGGCAGCGTCACACCGTAGATCAACGGTTCTCCTATCCCTAAGAAACCCGGTACAATGGCTCCCCTTATATTTTCACGCAGACTGGATTCTTTAGGAGATTTCACATAGAGTGCCAGTGCTGCTCCTACCTGCCCTGCTCCCGCCATAGCTAAAATCGGAAATAATGAGTTCATCCCAGTTGTCTGTAGTAATCCCTGATATACCGGCACAAACCCCTGGTGTATTCCCATCATCACTGAAGGAAGGAATAGTCCTGCCAAAATACCCCCTCCAATTGGATTCCCGTTTAGATTTGCAAAGGCATAGTTCATGAGACCGAATAGTTTAAAGGACAATGGCATGATCAGTGTATAAGCCAGGGTTCCCATGGCCAACAGGGTAATTATAGGAGTTGTAATTATATCTGTGGGTTCCCATGAAAATTTCTCCCTGATAAATATTTCAAATTTAGCTGCAATAATTGTAGTGAATAATATCCCTATCATTCCCCCGCGGGGTTCAATAGTCCGACCAAAAAACTCTGTCATACCGCTGTTTCCGCCATCACCATATCCAAGTAAGAACAGCCCCGATAACATCCCCCCTATTACTCCTGACCCTCCAAATGCTTTAGCAGCATTGAATCCTATCATTATATACATAAATTTAGTCAGTGATTTATTAAATACACTTATATAGTCAACCCAGTCACCTGTTATATTTAATTCCCTGCACAGCCCTGCTAATCCTGCCAGCATCCCTGCTGCGATAAATCCTGGAATTAACGGAACAAATATATTGGAAAACTTTGCCATAAATCCTTGAAACTTGCTTGTTCTCCTGGCTTTTACAGTACTTTTTTGATTTTTTACCGTCTCTTGAAAACTTTCTTTTTCACCGATTTGATTTTCAGCTGTTGATTTATAGAGTTCATCCAGAGCTGTATATGCTTTTTTGACCTTCCCAGGACCGAATATTAATTGCAGTTCATCACCATTTTGATTTAATCCCAATACCCCCTCGATAGCTTTTAACCCTTCCAGATCAACTTTCTCCAAATTCTTTACCGATATCCTCAGACGCGTCATACAGCTGGTATAACCACAAATATTTTTCTTTTCCCCTGCAAGCTTCATTATTTTTTCTGCAATTTTCTTATAATCCATCTCTTCCCCCTTTTCGCCTATGGCGAAATTAAAAACTTAATGAATCTGGGCAATTCGTGAATTTAAAACCTCTATTTCAAGACTGATTTAACTGTTTTTAACGCCTCTCGGATAAATCCTTTTTTTTCCGACAGGAGCATTTCAGCCTCCTCTGCCTCTAAACCTCCCAAGATCATGAGAATGGCGGTCTTACAATGCCCCCCTGTATCCCTTAAGGCATAGATGGCTTCTTCCCTGGTGCAATCAGTGGCTTCCATTACTATCTTTTTTTGTCTTTCCACCAGCTTTTCATTGGTAGGTTCTACATCTACCATTAGATTTCCATATACCTTTCCGATCTTTATCATGGATCCGGTGGTCAGCATATTCAATACTAACTTTTGTGCCGTTCCAGCCTTTAACCTTGACGACCCTGTCACCACTTCCCCTCCTACTACTGGAGAGATCGGGATATCTACAGATTCGGCCAGTATACTACTCGGATTACAGCTTAGGCCCACTGTGGCAGCTCCTAATTCCTTGGCATACTCAATTCCACCCATTACATATGGTGTTCTTCCGCTGGCTGCTATTCCTACCAATATATCTTTAGAATTAAAACCGATACCTTTTAAATCATCCACACACAGCTCTTTATTATCCTCGGCATTTTCCACCGCTCTCAGAATCGCATTTTTTCCTCCTGCAATGAGTCCTACCACTAATTCTGCCGGTGTTCCGAATGTAGGAGGGCATTCGCTGGCATCTAGGATCCCCAGCCTTCCAGATGTTCCGGCACCTATATATATGAGTCTTCCCCCATTTAAAAATGCATAGCTTATCTTATCGATAGCTTTTGCAATATTTTCCAATTCTTTTTCAACTGCCAAGGCAACTTTTTTATCCTCATCATTTATTACCCTTACCATCTCCATGGTATTCAAGAGATCTATATTCATGGTATTTTTATTTCTGCTTTCAGTTACCATCTGTTTTAAATTTAATTCCATAATTGCCTCCATTTATAATTATAAATTCCCGATGAGAGTTCCATCTTTTTCAGTAATAGATTATACTGTGATAAAAAAAAAATCTTTTAAAATAACAATGAGTTTTTTATTCCACAATAAATTTCTTATCACCTTGTGATTACCTGAAAAACAAGTTATACTAAAATAATAATAAAAATATATACGGGAGGAATTCAATGAAAAATGAAATTTTAAAATATATAAAATTATTTCTTGGTTTTTTTGTACATGCTTTAGGAATTGTTCTCATTATAAGATCTAATCTGGGGTTCTCCCCCTGGGATGTTCTCCATCAGGGTGTCTCAAAAATTGGACATATTACAATCGGTCAGGCAAGTATCCTTGTTGGAATAATAGTAATAACTGTAGATGTAATGTTAGGAGAACAAATAGGCAGCGGCACCATATTTAATATTATATTTATTGGAATTTTTATGGATTTAATTCTTTATTCAAAGATAATCCCCCTAAGTCATAGTGTTCTTACTGGTATTCCTATGATGTTTTTAGGGATATTTGTATTTGGGATAGGAACTTACCTGTATATATCTCCTGGTCTTGGGAACGGGCCGAGGGATGCATTGATGGTGGCTCTCACCAAAAAAACTAATTCTTCTGTGAGATTTATAAGGAGTACTATTGAAATTACTGTTTTAGTTATAGGATATTTTTTAGGAGGATATGCCGGAATGGGAACAATAATTACGGCAGTTTTAATCGGAGGTTTTATGCAGAGAATTTTTAATATGTTTGATTTCGACGTTAAATCTGTGGATCACAGGAATATAAAGGATGAAGCGATCCTTTTAAAAGCATATATTTCGAAAAAATAAATTTAAAAAAAATGTATATACGGGAGGCCTTTAATGAAAAATGAAATTTTAAAATATATAAAATTATTTCTTGGGTTTTTTGTCTGTTCTTTAGGAATTGTTCTCATTATAAGATCCAATCTGGGGTTTTCTCCCTGGAATGTTCTCCACCAGGGTATCTCAAAAGTTGGAGACATTACAATCGGTCAGGCCAGTATCCTTGTTGGAATCTTAGTCATAACTTTGGATATTTTATTGGGAGAACAAATAGGCAGCGGCACCATATTTAATATCATATTTATTGGAAGTTTTATGGATTTAATTCTTTTTTTAGAGGTAATCCCCCTAAGCCGCAATCCTCTTATTGGTGTTCCTATGATGTTTATGGGATTATTTATCTTAGGTATCGGCTGTTATCTCTATATCTCTACCGGTCTTGGCTGCGGTCCCAGGGACGCACTTATGGTTGCTCTCACGAAAAAAACTGATTTTTCTGTGAGATTTATAAGAAGCTCCATTGAAATTACTGTTCTAGTTATAGGATATTTTTTAGGAGGATATGTAGGAGTGGGGACGGTCATCACAGCAGTCTTCACCGGAACTTTTATACAGGGAGTTTTTAAGATCTTTGATTTTGACGTTAAATCGGTAACTCACAGGAATATAAAAGATGAAGTGATCCTCCTAAGAACATATATTTCAAAAAAAGCAACGTGACGTTGCATCCAGATAGGCATAATCTAGACTTTTATCTCAAGATTCTTAGATTATGTAATAATCTCTATCTCAAAATTCTATGTTTACAGAGTAAACTACTAGCATTTTGGTGATGCCACTTGCTGGTATAATTTTCCAAACTATAAAAATGAGGCTAAAAGGATCGGCCTCATTTTTTATTTAAACCTATTTAATGTAAGTTAACCATGAATTATATTTAATGTTTTTCCCCTCGGTCATCTCAAAGAAAGCTTCTTGAATTTTTTCTGTAATAGGCCCCCTTTTACCAATTCCAATTTTTATCTTGTCCACACTGGCTATTGGTGTTATCTCAGCTGCAGTCCCGGAAAAAAAGAGTTCATCTGCCGTATATAGTGATTCTCTGGAGATTGTTTCTTCCACAACTTCGTAACCTAAGTCACGGGCTATTGTTATCACCGAATCCCGGGTGATACCGATAAGTGCAGATGACCCCGATTGGGGAGAATATATCTTCCCGTTGGAAATCACAAATAAATTTTCTCCGCTTCCCTCACTGACATTCCCTGAATAATCCAGTGCTATCCCTTCATCGTACCCATTTTCCAGTGCTTCCACCTTAATAAGCTGGGAACTCAGATAATTTCCTCCGGCCTTGGCAGCTGTGGGCATTGTATTTGGTGCTAATCTTCTCCAAGATGAAACACAGACGTCCACTCCCTGAGTCAATGCCTCCTCCCCTAAATATGCTCCCCATTCCCAGGTGGCAATCATGGTTTCCACGGGGCAATTAGACGGATTTACTCCTAAAGAATTATATCCCCTGTATACCAATGGTCTGATATAGGCTGTTTTTATCCCGTTGATTTTTATGGTGTCAGATATTGCTTTTTTTATCTCTTCTTTGGTATACGGGATCTCTGTTCTGTATATTTTACAAGAATTGTACAGTCTGTCAATATGTTCATCCAGTCTGAATATAGCTGTTCCTTCCTCTGTTTTATATGCTCTTATTCCTTCAAAAAAACTGGTTCCATAGTGCATTACATGGGATAAAACATGAACATTGGCATTGTCATGATCGATCATCTCCCCATTCATCCATATTTTTTTAGTGTTTATCATCTTTCCTCCTAAATATATCATTCATTAAATATTTTTCACGATCAAACTTACCATCTCCTCGGTCCCAACTAATTTAGTTGAATCTGTATGGATATCCCTTGTCCTTATCCCGTCATTTAAAACTTTTTCTACCGCTTTCTCTATGGCTGTGCCTTCCTCTGGGAGTCCCATAGAATGCTTAAACATCATAGCAGCCGATAAAATAGTGGCTATGGGATTGGCTATATCCTGCCCTGCTATATCCGGTGCAGATCCATGGATGGGCTCATATAACCCGTATTTTTCTCCTATGCTGGCTGATGGCAGCATCCCAATGGAGCCCGTTATCATACTGGCTTCATCGGATAATATATCTCCAAACATATTCATAGTTAAGATAACATCAAACTGAGTCGGGTTTATCAGTAACTGCATAGCTGCATTATCTACATACATATGGTTTAATTCTACCTCTGGGTAGTCTTTGGAAACCTCTATCACAACTCTTCTCCACAACCTGGAACTTTCCAATACATTGGATTTATCCACACTTGTCAGTTTTTTACCCCTCTTCATGGCTGTTTCAAACCCCTTTACCGCTATCCTTTTTACCTCCTCCTCATTGTAGGAGAGGACATCATATGCTGTCCCGTCTTCCTTTACTCCTTTTTCCCCGAAATAAATTCCTCCGGTCAGTTCCCTGACTATACAGATATCAAGACCCTCTCCTATTATCTCCGGTTTCAATGGAGAAGCATTTTTTAGGGGTTCATATACTATAGCCGGTCTTAGATTTGTATAGAGACCCAATTCTTTTCTGATATTCAGCAGTCCCCTTTCCGGCCTGTCTTCCCCCTTGAGACTATCCCATTTGGGTCCTCCTACAGCCCCTAAGATTATCCCGTCACTGTTTTTGCACATCTCAATTGTTTCTTCCGGCAATGGTGTCCCATGATTATCTATGGCTATCCCGCCAATATCGGCATAGTTTATATTAAATTTATGGTTGTACTTTTCTTCTATTTTTTTTATTACCTTTACTGCTCCTTCTACGATTTCCCTGCCTATTCCGTCTCCCGGCATCACAGTTACTCTATATTCCATCTTTAGCCTCCTAATTTAATATAAATCTATTTAGATATAAATCCATTCTGTACAGCATAATTAAATATCCCGCCGGCTGTTATTATCCCCTCTATATCTCCTAGTTCTCCCAGGATATATTCTTTATCTGCAGTTATATTTTTTAATAAATTTCCTGTAATTTCTATCTCATCTCCGGTTTTAATCTCATCTATCAGTCTGTCTTTGCTTTCATAGGGGATCAAAAATCCCCCGTCTACAGAATTCCTGTAAAATATCCTCGCATAGCTCTCGGCTACCACTGCTTTTATCCCTGCCTTATCAAGGGCTAGAGGAGCATGTTCCCTGGATGACCCGCATCCAAAGTTTTTTCCTGAAATCATTATTGTATAGTCCGATTCATATCTGTCTCCCTCTATGAAGGTTTTTTTTACAGCACTGGGATCCATCCCGGACATGGCGTATTTACCGTAATTTTTAGCCTCTTCCTCTATATCTGTTCTATACACCAAATGAATAGCTGGAATTATCTGATCTGTATCGATATTATCCCCTACTACATATGCCTTTCCCCTTATCTTATCCATCTATTTCCACCTCTATTTTTTTTATGTATTTTCTCGGGTCTGTTATCTTTCCTGTCAATGCCGATGCTGCAGCCGTATAGGGAGAGGCCAGATATACCTTGGAATCCATAGATCCCATCCTCCCATGAAAATTTCTGTTGGTTGTGGATATAACCACCTCATCTGCGTGAGTTCGGCCAAAGGTATCCTCTGGTCCTCCTAAACATGCTGCACATGATGGAGGCCCTATCTTACATCCGGCATTTTCAAAGATCTCTTTCAGTGTTTCCCCGCCTATCCTGATCTTTTCAAAATTTCTTTCTACGTTCCTTGTAGCAGGGACTATAAAGGTTTCTATCTTTACCTTTTCCCCTTTCAGTATCTTGGCTGCTGCTACAAAATCTGTAGTTTTTCCCCCTGTGCAGGATCCTATATATGACCTGGTTACCTCTATATGGGATAAGTTTTCTGCCGGTTCTACATTCCCGGGGGAATAGGGTTTTGCAACTACCGGAATTATCTTACCGGCATCATAGGTATGTACAGAATGATAAACTGCATCTTTATCTGAGTTATGGATCTGGTAATCTGTTACTCCCCTTTCCTCTAAATATTTTTTAGTTATTTCATCGGCGGCTATTATTCCGCACTTTCCTCCGGCTTCTATGGCCATATTACAGATGGTCATCCTCTCTTCCATATTTAATCCCGAGACGGCATCTCCCCCGTATTCCATACATCTGTAGGTACCACCATCAAAACCTATGTCTTTAATTGTCTGAAGAACTACATCCTTTCCCATGATATAGCTTGGAAATTCGCCCTCAAACTGAAATTTTATGGATTCGGGCACCCTCACCCATAGTTTTCCCGTTCCCATAATAAACCCTGCATCTGTATTTCCTATCCCAGAAGCAAACTGCCCGAAGGCTCCTGAGGTACATGTATGGGAATCTGTTCCAAACAATACATCTCCCGGTTTATTGTGTCCTTCTTCTGCCAGAGCTACATGGCATACACCTTTGTAGTCATCGGTAAAGGGTTCATAAAAATGCACAATCTCCTGTTCTTTGGCAAATTTAGTCACATAGTCTATATTTCTCATGGCATATTTATCTTTTGTAAATATATAATGATCCGGTATTAAAACTATCTTTCCTTTGTCCCATACCCTGGCATCTTCACCAAAATTTCCCTTGAATATCCCCATGGTTCCCGGCCCGCATACATCATGGGTCATGAGGATATCCACATCTACCCAGATATTATCTCCAGGTTTTACCTGGTCTTTATTGGATCTGTCTGCTAAAATTTTCTCTACTATAGTCATCTATCTTCTCCCTTCTTCGTTAAAATAATTATTTATAGCTCCCATATATGCCATGATACTGGCTTCTACTATGTCGGTACTTGTATACCTTCCGTTATAATTTTTCTTATCTTTACCCAGCCTTATGAATACCTCTCCCTGGGCATCGCTTCCCTCTGTTACTGCCTTTATCACATATTTATTCAGTTTAAATTCCACATTTACAATCTTATCGATAGCCTTAAATGCTGCATCTACAGGTCCGTCTCCAATGGCTACATTTTCTATGCTTTCTCCATTTTTATCCATATTTATGGATACTATAGGAGTGATTGTATTCCCTGTATTTACAGTGTATCTGTTCAATCTGTAGGTCTTGTCTTTTATTTCCTTTGTGCCGTCTATGAGAGCTTCGATATCTTCTGTGGATACATCTTTTTTCTTGTCTGCCAGTTCTTTGAACCGTATAAAAATTTCTTCCATTTTCTCCCTGCTCAGTTCATAACCGCATTCCTTCAAATGGCTTTCAAAGGCATGTTTCCCCGAATGTTTTCCAAGTACCATCTTATTTTTACTCAGTCCTATGGATTCAGGGGTCATAATTTCATAGGT
Source organism: Psychrilyobacter piezotolerans (assembly GCF_003391055.1). Classification (NCBI taxonomy): domain Bacteria; kingdom Fusobacteriati; phylum Fusobacteriota; class Fusobacteriia; order Fusobacteriales; family Fusobacteriaceae; genus Psychrilyobacter; species Psychrilyobacter piezotolerans. The sequence goes on along the minus strand of NZ_QUAJ01000003.1, from coordinate 152,780 downwards.
TTCTTTATTTTCCAGTACCCCATGCTGATGGATTCCCGATTCATGGGCAAAGGCATTTTCCCCTACAATGGCTTTATTGGGCTGTACCTCAACTCCTGTTATCTTTGTGATAAGCTGACTGGTTCTGTAGATCTCCTCTGTATTTATCCTGTTCTGTCCCGGGTAGATATCTTTTCTTACCCCCATGGCCATAACCACTTCTTCTAAAGCTGCATTCCCCGCTCTTTCTCCTATACCATTTATGGTGCATTCTATCTGGGTAGCTCCTGCCTTTACTGCTGCCAGAGAATTAGCTGCTGCCAGACCTAAATCATTGTGACAGTGTACAGAGATATCTGCCATGTCTATATTTTTTACGTTTTCCCTGACTCCTTTTATTATCTTATAAAATTCATCCGGGGTGGTATATCCCACTGTATCTGGGATATTTATAACTGTAGCACCTGCTTCTATAGCACCTTCCACTATCCTATAAAGGAATTCCGGCCTGGTTCTGGTAGCATCCTCTGCTGAAAATTCTATATCATCACACTTAGATTTTGCATATCTGACCATCTCTACAGCCTGTTTATAAACCTCTTCCGGGGTCTTTTTTAATTTATATTTCATATGGATATCCGAGGTGGCTATAAATGTATGGATCCTTGGATATCGAGCACCTTTTATGGCTTCCCATGTGGTATCTATATCTCCTTTTAATGCTCTTGCCAGCCCTGCCACCCTTACATTTACCACACTTTCTGCTATTGCCTTGACCGAATTAAAATCCCCCCTGGATGAAGCCGGGAATCCCGCCTCTATTATGTCCACTCCTAATTTTTCCAATTGTCTGGCAACTTCTATTTTTTCTCCTATGTTCATGCTGCATCCCGGTGACTGTTCCCCGTCTCTCAGTGTTGTATCAAATATCTTTATCATCTTTTCCATAGTTCAATCCTCCCGATTTTTATCCTTTAATGATTATAAAAAGCAACGTGACGTTGCATCCAGACAGGTACAGTCTATAATTTTTATACTTTTTTTTTATTTCATAAATTTTATGCTTCCTAGACTATAAAAAAAGCAGCTATAATTATAGCTGCCTAAAAAAATTTATATTTTCTTTTATAATTTTTTATAAAAAAAAGCAGCCAATAATATCAGCTGCCATCATAGTTATACTTTTCCTGCTTCTTCTAAAACAGGATGTTCAAAAAGTATATAATTTCCCCAATATCATTTTAAATCTATTCAATTGCTTGCAGTCTAATGGTAATAATAACAGCAGCAGTAACAATATATTTATAGATAAGATATTAGTTAAAATCATATTTTTTTCCTCCTTGTTTTGTGATTAAGAAAGATAATAACAGTTTAATTTTTTTATGTCAACAACTATTTTTAAAAATAAAAATAAAAAAACATACTCAATATCCGGACATTCGGATTAAATTATTGATACTGCTGGACTTAGAGAGTTTTTTTCATAAGATCAAAAAACTAATTTATTGCACTTTTATAATTTTTTAGTTAGACAAATTCTTTAGTTGGGAATTTTTTTTATCTAAAAATAGAATAAAAAATTCAGAGAAAAAGATATCGTAATAAAAAAATTTAATTTTACATAAAAAAAAATTTATGCTAGAATGTTTAAAAATTAAAACTTTAGTACTAAAAAAGTTTTATTCCAAGAAAAAAAATAAAAATAAGTGAGCTGATTAAGATGGTTAATTCAAGAATCGGACAATTAAATATGCTAATGATGATGCTTTGGTAGAGTTTGTAACTTAAATTTTTTAAATTTAAGAACAGACTCGTTTTGTAGTAACCTACGAGTTTGTTCACAAGCATCTTTAACCAGAAAGCCTGTGGGAAACTCCACAGGCTTTTTTATTTTACAGAATTAAAAAAAAATAACGTGATCAAAATAAAAGGAGGAACAAGATGAATTTAAAATTTGAGACATTGCAATTACATGCAGGACAGGTAAAAGATACCTTGACAGGAGCCCGGGCTGTACCTATCTACCAGACTGCATCCTATACTTTTAAAGACACAGATCACGGGGCCAGGTTATTTAACCTAGAAGAGAAGGGGAATATCTATACAAGGATAGGAAATCCTACAACCGAAGTATTGGAAGACAGGATAGCGGCATTAGAAGGTGGTGTAGGAGGGCTGGCAGTAGCATCAGGATCAGCAGCTATAACTTATGCCCTACTGACTATCGCCCGGTCGGGAGATGAGATTGTTTCAGCAAAGGGGATCTATGGGGGCAGCTATAATTTTTTATCCAATACAATAGAGGATTTTGGGATAAAAACAAGATTTTTTGAAACTTCTGATCTGAAGACTCTGGAGGACGCAATAACTTCTAAATCAAAGGTAATCTTCATAGAAACATTGGAAAACCCAACAGGACAAATAGTCGATCTGGATGCCATATCAAAGGTAGCTAAAAAACATGGGCTCCCTCTGGTTGTGGACAATACCTTTGGGACACCCTATCTGATAAAGCCTATTGAACATGGAGCTAATATAGTAGTTCATTCTGCTACAAAATTTTTAGGCGGTCATGGAACAACAATAGCGGGAGTTATCGTAGACGGGGGAAATTTTAATTGGAAAGATGATAAATTTGAATCATTTAATATCCCTGATTCCGGGTACAACAATCTGGTCTATTCAGATTTGGGGGAGCAGGCATTTATAGTAAAAGCCAGAGTAAGGTTATTACGGGATACAGGAGCAGCTCTTTCGCCCTTTAATGCTTTCTTGATATTACAGGGGATAGAAACACTTTCCCTCAGGGTAGAAAGGCATGTAGAAAATTCAAAAAAAGTAGCCCAATATCTGAATTCCCATCCAGAGGTAGATTGGATCACTCATCCGGAGTTTACAACAAAAGAACAAAAACAATTAGCCCATAAATATTATAAAAAAGGTGTAGGATCGATATTTACCCTTGGACTGCACGGAGGGAAGGAAAGAGCAAAAAGATTTATAGAAAATTTGGAGATATTTTCCCATCTGGCCAATGTAGCCGACGCCAAATCTTTGATCATCCATCCTGCAAGTACAACTCACGGCCAGTTAAATGACGAACAGTTAAAAGCAGCAGGAATAAAACCAAATATGATAAGAATTTCAGTAGGGTTGGAAAATATAGATGATCTCATAGCGGATCTGGAAAATGCAATAAAAAGATCCAGATAAACCGGCCTTTTATTCAATTAAACATATGTAAAGACCCACAACATTCAATAAAGGAGAGAAATTATGAAAATAAAAGATATATTTAAAAATAAAGATACCGTAATCTCATTTGAGATTTTTCCGCCAAACAATAAATTCCCCATAGAAAAAATATATAAAACCATCGATGAACTGGCAGAGTTAAAGCCGGATTATATAAGTGTAACATATGGAGCAGGAGGAACCACCCAGGGCAGAACCGTTGAGATCACCAATAGAATCAAAAATATAAATAAGATAGAAACCATGGCTCACCTGACCTGTATAGGGGCTACCGAGGAATCTATAAATGATACTCTGAAACAGTTAAAAAATAATGGAATCAAAAATATATTGGCCCTGAGAGGGGATATTCCCAGAGATGAGATCCATAATTCGCATTTTGCCTATGCCAGTGATCTGGTAAAACACATAAAAAAAGAAACGTTTTTTTCTGTGGCCGGTGCTTTTTATCCTGAGGTGCACTTTGAAAATAATGACCTGCTGGATCTTTTTCACCTGAAGACAAAGGTAGAATCCGGAACTGATTTTTTAGTCTCACAATTATTTTTTGACAATGAAGATTTTTATGCATTCAGGGAAAAAACCCAGAAATTAAATTTAACTGTACCCTTAGTTGCAGGGATATTACCTGTGACAAATTATAAACAGATTCAAAAAGTAAGGAAACTGTGCAATGCAAGGATTCCCAGGAAATTCCAGGCCATATTGGACAAATTCAAAGATAACCCAAAAGCATTGGAAGAAGCTGGAATAACCTATGCCACAGAGCAGATCATTGATTTGATAGCTTCCGGGGTAGAAGGGATCCATATCTATACAATGAATAAGGTCCATGTAACCAGAAGAATCTTGGAAAATATAAAATATATCCGGGAAGGAATTAGGGAGGCAGAGTAAAATGTCTATTCTATGCAATAATAATTTGAGAGGGATAGCAGAATCTAAAGACAGCGGCATCATCTTTAAAAATAAAGGTGATACTGCAGGAAAAATAAAAATAGGAATTATAAACTTAATGCCCTTTAAAGATGAAGTAGAATCCCAGTTTTTTAATATCTTAGGCCGATATAATCTGGAGGTAGAGATCGAATTTCTGTACCCGGATAACCATATTTCAAAAAACACCTCCATGGAATATTTAGAAAAAAACTATATCCCGCTGAGTAAATTAGAGGAAAGGAACTATCAGGGATTGATTATAACAGGTACTCCCATAGAGAATATAGAATTTGAAGATGTGAAATATTGGAATGAATTAAAACCTGCCTTTAATTTGAATATTCCCAGCATCTATATCTGCTGGGCCAGCCAGGGAGCACTATACCATCGTTATAAAATTTTAAAACATCCACTAAAAGAAAAGATGTTCGGGGTTTTTAACCATAGAGTCAATAAAAATAAGTTGATCCAGTTGGATGAATTCCATGCCCCCCATTCAAGGAACACCTACAACAAAAAAGAAGATATCCTAGGAGCAGGACTCATGATAATCGCCGAAAATAAAAGAGCCGGAGTGTATATGGCAGCTACAAAAGATTTAAAAAATATCTATATCTCAGGACATGGTGAATATCAAATAAACAGGCTGGATAAAGAATACCGGAGAGATAAAAAAAATATTCCCGAAAACTATTATAGGGATAACGATCCGGATAAAGAGATATTGTTTACCTGGGATAAACACAGGGATATTTTTTATAAGAATTGGCTGAAGATGATAACTGTATAAATACGATAAGAAGGAGGCCTGATAAATATGGACATAAAAGATCTTTTAAAAGAAAAAATAATGGTTTTAGACGGTGCCATGGGAACATCTATACAAAACTATAACTTAACCGAGGAGGACTTCAGGGGGGAGAGGTTCAAAAATTTCCCTTCTAAATTAAAGGGGGCTAACGAACTCCTCAACCTGACCAGACCTGATATTGTAAAGGAGATCTACAATAGTTATATAGAGGCCGGAGCAGATATCATAGAAACCAATACCTTTAACGGCAACACCATATCTATGGGGGATTATTCTCTGGGAGATTTGGCATATGAAGTGTCTTTGGAAGGAACCAAGCTGGCAAAATCAGCGGCTTTAGAGACCGGAAAAAAAGTATGGATAGCAGGATCAGTAGGCCCTTCAAATAAAAGTATAGGTCTCGATTCGTCGGAGATCAATTTTGATGAATTAAAGGAAGCCTATAAGAAACAAATCAGGGGAATCCTTCACGGGGGTGGAGATCTCCTCCTTATTGAAACTATATTTGACGGTTTAAATGCAAAGGCAGCGGTTGTCGGAGCAGAAGAGATCTTTTGTGAGGAAGGTAAAACTCTTCCAATTATGATCTCAGCCACAGTGGATAGATTCGGGAGACTCCTGTCCGGGCAGACCATGGAATCATTGGTTATTTCCCTGGACAGAGACTCTATCCTGTCCTTTGGTTTGAATTGTTCATTTGGAGCTGCTGAGCTCCTGCCCCTGATTCATAGACTGGGGAAATTTACCCATAAACCGATCTCCATATATCCCAATGCCGGATTACCCAACGAAGTAGGGGAGTACACCGAGACTCCTCAGGAAACGGCAGAAATTTTAAACGACCTCATAAGACATTCTGGAATAAACATCATAGGAGGATGCTGCGGTACAACTCCTAAACATATAGAGCTCATAGCAGAGGCAGTAAAAGATCAAACACCTCGAATTTTGAGGGAAAGATCTTTAGAATTTAATATATCGGGAAATGAAGTCTTAGATGAAGAGGGATTTTTAATTGTAGGAGAAAGAAATAATGTAGCAGGATCCAGAAAGTTTGCAAGACTGATAAAAGAAAAAAAATATGATGAGGCTCTGGAAATTTCAAGAACCCAGGTCAAGGCCGGAGCTCATATCTTGGATCTCAACCTAGACGATGGACTGATAGATTCCAAAACAGAGATGAAAAAATATATAAAACTGCTTTTATCTTCTGCTGATACTGCTAACATTCCCATTATGATCGACTCTTCTGATTTTGAGATAATAGAGGAAGGATTAAAAAACCTTCCATCTAAGGGAATTGTCAATTCACTCAGTCTCAAAGACGGGGAAGAGGAGTTTATTAGAAAAGCTGAAATAGTAAAAAAATATGGTGCAGCTCTGGTAGTCATGGCCTTTGATGAACACGGTCAGGCAGATACCTTCACAAAAAAGATAGCAATTTCCAAAAGATCCTATGATCTGCTGCTGGGAATAGGTTTTTCTCCTGCTGATATTATCTTTGATACTAATATTTTAACTATCGGAACGGGGGAAAAAACAGACAGGGATTATGCAAAAGATTATATAAACTCCATAAAATGGATAAAAGAAAATCTGCCCCATGCCAAAACAAGCGGGGGACTCAGCAATGTTTCATTTGCCTTCAGGGGAAACAATCCGTTAAGACATGCTATTCATCAGGTATTTTTGAGATTAGCCAGAGAAAATGGGCTGGATATGGTGATAATGAACCCTGCAGAAAAAACAATTGAGATAAAAAAATCTCTGGAAGATAAGATCTGCAGTTTAATAATGAATACAGAAGATGTCTTAGATTCATTGTTGGATGAACAGATAGAAAAAATTATATCTCCTAAAACAGCAGAAAAAGAATCCGATCCAAGGGTTCAGATTACAGATAATCTGATTAACGGGAATAAATTAAATTTAACAACCCTTATAGACCTGTTGTTAAAGGAGTATTCTCCCATCTCAATAATACAGGATATATTGATGGAAGGGATGGAAAGAGTAGGAGAACATTTCAATAGCGGAAAGTTATTCCTGCCCCAGATAGTTAAAAGTGCTGTGATCATGAAGGAGGCCGTAACTTATTTAACCCCCCTGATTAAAAATGAAAAAATTAATATGGAGCACAGGGGAACTATTGTTATGGCAACTGTAGACGGCGATGTCCATGATATCGGGAAAAATATAGTAAAAACAGTTTTAGAATGCAACGGGTATAAGATCATCGATTTAGGAGTCATGGTTTCTATGGATAAGATAATAACCGCAATAAAAAATGAAGAAGTCCATGGCCTGGCCTTAAGCGGACTCATCACCCCTTCTCTCCATGAGATGGCAAGGGTAGCTAAAGAGATGGCAAATGAAGGAATAAATATCCCCCTTTTCATTGGAGGAGCTGCTACATCCAGCCTTCATACTGCCATAAAAATAGAACCCAATTATAGGGGTCGTGTATTTCATCTTACAGATGCTTCCAATACCGTAATAGTACTGGATAAAATCCTGGGAGGAGACCTGGAATATAAAGAGGCTGTATTAAATTCACATGAAAAATTGAGAAAGGCCTATAAAAAAACTGAAGAAGACAGGTCTTATCTGAGTTTAGAAGAAGGTTTTAAAAAAAGGGAAAAAATAACCAACAAGGTAATAAAACCGTCCAAAACAGGAGTTTTCGATATAAAAATCACTGTTGCAGACATAGAAAAATATATCCACTGGGATATATTTTTACACGATTGGAAGGTAAAAGACACCTTTAAAGAGGAAGATATTTTAAGGGAGGCTGAAAAATATCTAGAAATATTGAAAGATAAAAAATTAAAAATATCTGCAAGGTATGGAATTTTTAATGTGGAGAAAAGACCCATGGATATTTTAAAAATTAATGGTCTGGAACTTCCCATGGTGAGAACCCAGCAATGGGAAAGTTCACTGTCCCTGGCAGATTTTGTAGAAAATGAAGATTATATAGGTACCTTTGCAGTATCCATAGATACTGTATCCGGGAAAACAGAATATGAGGATATCATGTATAAATTACTGGGAAACAGACTGACAGAGGCTGCTGCATATTATTTAGAGACTAAAGCAAGTGAGGTAATTCAGGTTAAGATAAGACCGGCAGTAGGTTATCCTATTTTACCCGATCACTCCATGAAAAAAGAGATCTTTGATCTTATGAATATCTGGGAATTAGGAGTAACCCTTAGTTCCACTTATACCATGACACCTGTTCACACTGTCTGCGGTCTGCTGTTTTTCAGCGAAAATGCCAAATATTTTGATCTGGGAAAAATTGATGAAAATCAGATAGAATCTCTGGCGGAATTCAGAAAAGTTGATTTTAACAAAATGAAAGAAAATTTAGGTATTTCTATTTGTTAATAAATAGGATTCCTCCATTAAATAAAACCAGGGATTCCTAACCGGAATTCCTGGTTTTTATTTAGATTTTCCTAGCCTTACTTCTCCCTTAAGTCGCATCTTTTATCTCATTGTTTTTTCCATATAAAATCTCCTAACTTACTCCTTCTCTTTCTCCCTATTCAGGTTTGCATTTAAAATTGACTTCTTTCAACATATACATTATAATTTACGAGCACTTTCCATTAATTTTATATTAAAATTTAATTGAAAAAAGCTGTTGTGGAAAACAAATTCATTTTAATAGTTACAATAATCGTTACTTTTATTGGTTTCATTATAGATGAAACCATGACAAAGAAGGATATAACAAAAGGCAGCAATGGAAACATTGTATAATTTTACAATAGATGATGAATGGCTTCAGATAACTCAATAAAATTAAGTTTTTTTTAACTGCAACAATTTGACTCTATCTTTATACATTAAAAAATGGACAAATAATAAAACCGTATGTTATATTTAATCTTAAGGTAATAAGAGAGATTTTTAGTAACAGATTCTCCTAAAAATTATATCTTATCTATAAAAATTTTAAATAAAACAATTTAATTAATTCCTCGTGATAATCCGAAAAGGCAAAACAATGGAAACACTGTGACGCAAAGCTAAAGGGCCTTAACTATTCTTATTATGGCAGCCAGTTATCGAAATAATTTCAGAGTCAATGTAGGGAATTCTAAAAGATTATCTTTTAGTATCCTTTTTTTTTTGCAAATATATCTTTTTGAAAAATTAAGATAATAAAAAAAACATATAAACTAGGAGGAACATTTAATGAAACAAAGGTTCAAATTACTGTTAAGTTTGACAATTTTTTCTCTGGGAACGGCAGTCTATGGCCAGGGAGACACCTTGTTAAAACATGAGAAAGGTCTGATCTATAAGATTACAACGTATATCTTAGTTATAGTTATCATATCTTTACTGGCAAAGTACCGATGGATAAAAGACCTTTATCAAAAAGCATACTTTGATGAACTCACCACAGCTAAAAACAAGACCAGGTTCAGAAAGGAAATGGGAAGGTTAAACTTTGAAAGTAACAGAGGGCTGGGGATGTTTTTAGACTTAGATAACTTTAAGCGGATAAATGATACCTATGGTCACCATATGGGAGACCTTGTTCTCAGGGAAGTGGTGAAAAGGCTGCATAAAATATTCGATCACAACAGTATCTATAGATTGTCTGGAGATGAATTTTTTATACTGCATAAGAATATCGAAGAAGATGATATAGAAAAAAAAGCAGCGGAAACACTTAAGGAACTGAGAAAACCTCTGGAAATATTAGGATCAACTCTGAAAGTTCACGGGAGTATAGGGATCTGCCCTATTAGCCCAAAGATAAAAAGTACCTCGGAATTTCTGCACAGAGCCGATGTAGCTATGTACACAGCTAAAAAAAATGGGAAGGGGACCTTTGTAGTGGCAGACGACCAGATGATAGAAAAATTTGACAGATATCGTCAGCTGGAAAAAGATTTCATATATCACCTTGAAAACAAGGAAATTTTCCCATACTTCCAGCCAAAGGTTGAACTTGAGACTGAAAAAATAGTGGGGGTCGAAGCCCTGGCTCGTTGGATCCATCCAGAGGAGGGCTTTATACCACCAGGAGTTTTTATCCCCATAGCTGAAAAAAATGAGGTGATCGCCGATCTTGATTTTCTCATTGCAGAATCTGCAATAAAATCATTAAAAACCTGGATAGAAGAGGGGATAGTTGGAGATGACTTCAATTTATCCTTTAATATTTCAGTTAAAACTTTAGAAGGCCTGGATGTGTATGACCACATCGAAAATATGTTAAAAAAATACGGTGTTCCAGGGAATAGAGTACAGATAGAAATAACGGAAAGTATCTTTATAAACAACATCCAGAAGGTGCTCTACGAGATGAACCTCTTAAAGGAACGTTTGGGTATTTCAATAGCTTTAGATGACTTTACAGCGGGACATGCATCCCTGAAAGGGCTGGGAGTTTTAGAAATAGACACACTTAAGTTTGACAGAAGCCTCCTTCAGATAGTCAAAGAAAACGTAGATAAGGGGCAGAGGATATACAGCACCCTAATTGATCTTTCAGACGATATGGGATACATATCTGTTGCCGAGGGGATAGAGGACGCAGCTGAGAGTGAATTTTTGAAAAAAGAGGGAGTCAAATATGCCCAGGGGTACCACTTTGGAAGACCTATGCCTGAAAATGACTTGGTTGCGGTCCTGATAAATGAAAGGTCGGAATTAAAACTTAAAAAAAATACCTGCAGTGAATCGGAAATAGTAGCTTAGGTAATATTTACATAATATTGGGAGGAAAAATGATTAAACTTAACAGGAAATTTCTATTTTCTTTAATGTTGGTTTTTATTAGTTTAATAGTTCAGGCCACAAATTATATATCTTCAGGTATCTATTCTGAGGATGAAATCAATTATATAAAAAGTCTGCAAAATTCTGGAATACGGATGGGGGTTCATACAGGAAGTCCTTATATCGATCTTGAAAATCCCGATGACAGTTTGGTATATAAATATAAAGATCTCCTTGAAGAGTTTTTCCATATGGACGTTAAGGTGGAGACGGATTCCTGGGAAAATCTTTATGAAATGCTGGAAAGGGAGGAGATCGATCTTCTGCTTAACTTTACCCTGTCTGAAGAAAGAAAGGATAAAATTAACCTATCCATTCCGATACACAGCGACAAGCTCTATGTTATCACTACAAATAAAAATATTCCTTTGAGATCCTTTGATGATCTGGAAGGAAAGGAACTTACAGTTATTTCTCCATCTGCATACAGTGAGTATTTGAAAAAGTTTAAAAGGGAAAAGAATTTAAATTTCAGGTTAAGAGAGGTCCATGAGACTGCTGAAGGTTCTGCCTCTGACTATATTGTCGTTTCCAAGGAAGATATCTATGATAAAACCGAACCTATATTTGAATTAGGAAGAATAGACCCAATTGGATTGGGGATAGCAAAGAGCCAACCCATGCTGAAATCGGTAATCGACAAGGCACTGGAGTTTTCCCATAGAGAAAAGTTTTTAAAGCTGCTGGAGTATGAAAAAAACAAGAGGAGAAAGAGAGTTTTTCATAATTTTTTAAACCAGCAGGAGATTGATTATTTGAACAATAAGAAAAGTCTTAAGGTGATTTTCCAGAGTGATTTTTACCCTACTTCATATTATGATGGAGCTCAAAAAAAATATGACGGATCCTTCGTTCAAATGATGGAGGAAATCTCACAATTTTGGGGGATACCCCTGGAAGTTTCAAATGAAAATTTAAATAGTGAGGAAGCTGATCTGAGAGGGATGCTGTTCACTGAAGAAAGAGAAAATATATATAAATTTACCAAGTCATTGACCTACAAGGATATCCTGATTGTGGCTGCAGGTCCAAAAAAGATAGGAGTTGAGAAAAAAGTAAATAAGGTTGGGGTTGTAAAAACCGATATCTCAGCTGCTTCAATCCGAAAATACCTGCCTAAAGATACAGAAATAACTGAATTTCCCCACTCTCAAACCATGGTAGATGCCTTGAAAGATAAGGAGATCGACAGCTGTGTTATGGATGCCGATATGTTCCGTTACCTGCAGCAAGCGCGGTTTGATATTAATTTTTATAAAGTAGATATTTTAGATAAGCTACCCTTTGCAATAGCAGTAAAAAAAGATGACGAAATCTTAATTGGCATATTAAATAAGGTAATGGATAACTTCTTAGACTATAAGAGGGTAGAAGATGAATTTTTAAGTGAGATGTCTTTTTTTAAAACGATAAAAGCAGATGAGCAAAAAAAGAATAGAAAATCTCTTTCTCTGGTGATCTCATTATTCGGTTTTTTCACAGCAGCTTTTTTTACTGGATTTAAATACAGAACCAATAAAAAATTGAAAAATTTAGCCTATTATGACCACCTTACTACAGCCTTAAACAGGGTAAGCTTTAAGGAAGCTATGAATAAGATAGACTTTAAAAGAGACAGGGGTCTGGGTATGTACATAGATCTCAATGACTTTAAGGTGATAAACGATAACTATGGACACCATGCAGGTGATATGATCCTCAAAGAGTCAGTTTCCAGACTTCAGAAAATATTTTGTAAGGATACCGTCTACAGGCTGGCAGGAGATGAATTCTTTGTATTTCACAGGGATGCTTCTGTTGATGAAGGAATAAAGCTTGCCGAAAATGCCCTGGCGGAGCTGAATAAGTCAATAAATATCCTGGAAACAACCTTTAATATAGGTGCAAGTATAGGGATATGTGAGCTCCATGAAAAAATTGATAATATGGATTATTTTCTACACAAAGCAGATATAGCCATGTTTGCGGCCAAAAAGAATGGAAGCGGGTCTATAGTTGTTGCCAGCAAGGAACTGGTAAGGGAATTCGAGGAAAGTAAAAATCTGGAAAGAGATTTTAAGGTAGCACTGCAAAAAAATGAGATTATTCCTTATTTCCAGCCAAAGGTCAATCTGCAGACAAACAAAATAATTGGTTTAGAAGCCCTGGCACGTTGGGTACATCCCCAAAAGGGCATTATTTCTCCAATTACCTTCATCCCCTTGGCTGAGGAGATCGGCTTGGTATATAAGTTGGATATGAAAATTGCGGAACTCACCATAAAAACAGTTAAAGATTGGCAGGAAAGAGGGATTATAGATAAAGGTTTTAAGGCATCCTTTAATGTCTCTGCACAGACCTTTGGTGAAATAGATGTATATGAGCAGATAAAGTACCTGCTGGATAAATACGATGTACCTGGAGAAGCTGTTGAAATAGAGCTTACAGAAAGTGTATTTATAAAGAAATTCAGTAAAATACTTGGTGAACTAAACTCCATTAAAGATAAGCTGGGTACATCAGTGGCACTGGATGATTTTACAGCTGGTTATTCCTCACTGAGGGAGCTGGGGAAGTTAAATATAGATTCCTTAAAATTTGACAGAAGCCTGCTGGAGTCGGTTAAAGAAAATTCTGTTAAAGGTAAAAAAATATATCGTACCCTCATAAGGCTATGCAGCGATATGGATTATATTTCAGTGGCTGAAGGGATAGAAGAAGCCAGTGAAAGTGATTTTTTAAAGAAAGAAGGGGTTACCCATGCCCAGGGATTCTTTTTTGGAAAACCTATGCCAGAAAAAGACTTTGTTAATCTATTGAATAAGGGATTGTAATAAATCCTGCTTACTCAAAAAGGATCACAGATGAGCTTCTAAGTTCATCTGTGATCCTTTTTTTCTACGATCTTAACTATTCCGCTGGATCCGTCAACTTCCAGTAAATCTCCATCCTTAATAATTTCTGTAGCCTTATGGATGCCGCTTACACAGGGAATTCCATATTCCCGAGCTATTATTGCCCCGTGCTGGAGAGGTCCGCCGATTTCCATGACCACCCCCGATGCATTTACAAAAATAGGAGTCCATGCTGGTTCTGTAGCTCTGGCTACTAAAATTTCTCCTTTTTCCAGGGATTTTTCATAGGGAGAATTAAGTACCTTGGCTCTGCCACGGATAACTCCAGGCGAGATAGGATCTCCTGCCAGATCTCCCTCTTCCGATTCCCTTATATACCTGAATATCTTCCCCCGGCTGTCTATAATCTTCGGCCAGTCTTTAATGTGTTCCCTGGTTTTTCGTAATTTCAGATTTTTTTCAATTATACCCTGTAAATTCTCTTTATTGTTTTGAGCCTCCCTTACCTGCTTTATAGTCAGATCAAATATCTGATCTTTGAATTTTAGTCTTCCTTCATCTTTAAACTGCCTGCCTATTTCAAGGGCCACCTTTCTGAGAGCATCGTTGATTATCACATAGAGATATTTAGGATGTTCCCTATACCCCATGGTTTCATCGTATATCCCCGCATATTTAATAAACTTTTTCTTTTTTCCTAATTCTTTTGCTTTCTCCAACAATTTATTGTAGGCTTTTTGCTTTCTTTCCTTTACCGTCAGCACTACATTATCATGGATATTTAATGCCTTCAGCTGGATAAAGAATTTTTCCGGATTTTCGTAGGACCGGGGGGCTGCTATATCTATCTCCTTAAATCCCCTGGCTCCGTATCTGTGGATATACTCCTCATAAAATGCCGTAAATTCTTCGGAGAATTCATTTCTAGAAAGTTTTTCTGCAAACTCCTTCCCCGTTGATATCTTTTGAACCTCATCAAAAGAAGCCAATCTTAACATCTCACGGCCCATTTTACTGGTTGGATTCCCCTGAAGATCCATACTTAAAGAGATGATTTCATCATCCAACCCCATCCCCTTAAACATCTTCTTTATCTTAGAATAATTGGATATTCCCAGCATAATTATATATGCCGGTTTTATCAACCCTTCAAATTCTTTAAAAACTTCATCTACTACCACATCAAAGGGCCGGTCATTTTTTACCTTGGTTACAGCATATTGATATACCTCTTCCCCCTTATCCACATATTCCTGAAGTAATTTTTTTTCCTTATACAACCCTTTTATAAAAAATAAACTCATATTAAATATTTGCCTCAATATAGCTTTTTTTACCCCCTTCATTTTGGGAGTTAATGTTTCAGCCTCATATTCTTCCTTTAAATTTATACTTTCAAAGATCATCCTGGTAGGTTTATCATAATTCCCCCATAACTGGGTAGTTCTATTTCCTCCCATGAGTTTTAAATAATTGGATATATTCATATACTGTCTGCCGTGGATATTTATTACCCCTCCATCTTTACCAACAGGCATTACCCCGCCCTTGGCAGCATCTAACATCTTCCCCCATATTTCTAAACCCAGGATAGAAATATTTTCTGAAAACCCCTGGGTTAGTACAGTCAAATCCAGATAGAGAATCTTTCTTTCCCCCGGTTGTGTCATCATCTCCTCATAGATGGGCAGATAACTGGTTACGGGACGAGCCTGTAATAGATAAAGTTCCCCTTCTGCCATGGCCCACTCTATATCCATTGGGAAACCGTAATAATTTTCACATTTTGACACAAAATCCGACACCAAAAGGATCTCTTCATCTGTCAATGCTGGAGCATTCCTATCTTCGTTTTCTCTTTCTACTATGCCACCATCTTCTTCTAACCACAGCCCTGTTTTCTTTTCCGCAATAGTCTTTTCTATTATCTTTCTCTGAACCTTTTCTACAACATATGTATCCGGTGTTACCTGCCCGGATACAATGGTTTCTCCCAACCCAAAACTTGCATTGATATATGCCTCATCATAACAGTTATTCTGCGGATTCAATGAAAATGCTATCCCGCTGATTTCAGAATATATCTGTCTTTGAACTATTACTGCTATCTCAGGATTTTCTATGGATATCCCCTGTATTTTTTTATATTCCACCACCTTTGTATCCAGCATAGAAGCAAATGCTGTTTTTATGGCTATTTTTAAATTATCTGCAGTTATCCCCAGACTGGTCTCATACATCCCGGCAAAACTAATCCCTTCCAAATCTTCTTCGGGAGAAGAAGAACGAACTGCAAAAATAGAATCTTTTGCATACCTCTTTTTTGCACCTTCTAAGATCTTCCCTTGACCTTCTTTAAATTCAAACTTATCAGCTATTTTTTTTAATTTATCACAGCTTTCCCTGGAAGGATTTTTTAAAAACTCCTCCCATATTTCATTTTTTTTTAGATCTTCTGTCCAGGGAGTAAAAAATTCCACAGTCAGAATAAATCCATCGGGTACATTTAAACCAATCCTTGTACTCTCTATCAAAGACTTGGCTTTGCCTCCTACTTCCGACAATTTTACAATATCCTTGGTATCCAAATGATATATTAATTTTTTCATCCTTCCTCCTTATTTTACCCCCCCTAAATCTATATTTTTTCTCTTTATTTTATACCTGTTTACAATAACAGTTCCTTCAACGTCTATAAAGACCTAAAAAAAGAGGAGAAATAAATCCTCCTATTCTGATAAATTATTATTTAGTTCTTCCAAAAATTCAAGCAGACTCTCGCTGGGATTTTTATTTTCCGAAGTAAAAGTTTTAATCCCTCTTTTTTCTAAGATTAAATCTTCTACAGGGTTGGAATCCACTAAAAATATGTAAGATTTGGGTCTCGAGCTCGATTGGTTACTATTTTCCCAAAGTTTATTCAGCTTATAGAGGAGGTATCGAAGATTGATATCATGAAGACTGTATCCGATAAATAAAATTGATTTACCCAGTATATCCGACCTGAGTTTAATATCCAGCGGTGTTTCAAAGTCCAGCCTTTCAAAGTAGCTGGATTCAGTCAATACAATGGATTTTTCATCATCAAAATCCCCATGAAATTTAATAATCTGGGTAACCATACCATTTAAATTCACCAGATCTCCTACATTGGTTATTTTCTTATATTTTTTTTTGTAGCAGTCGTATGTTCTTTCTATCCACCTGTCATAGTTTGTAGTATATATAATGGGAAAATCCAGATCAAATATTAATTTATGTATTTTGGAATTCTCAATTTTTATATGATTGCCATGCCAGTTTCTATCCATCCAGCTCCTCAGCGGGCCGATACCACCGTTCTTTATTTTATAATATTCTGCCAATGTCAGTGCATTTCCAAAAGATTTAAAAACTTCAGGTTCATATTTTAATTCCTCAGCAATATAATCCAGCAGTGAATTCCACGAAGGCAGCCCCAGGTTCATCGATACCCCGGCACCAATAAATAAAATAGCATTTTTATCCTGAATTGATTCAATTAATCCCCTCATAACTCCCCTCTCCTTTTAAGGTATTCAGACTTTTTTCAAATAAAAAAACTCATCTGTAATGGATCACTAAAAATATCCATTAAATCTTGAATATATTTTAAATATCCTACCTCTAGTATACCTCCTTTTTCCCCGATTTAAAAACACAGAAAAAAAAATAAAAAGAGATAAAAATACAATTTTTTATCTCTTTTTATACCTACTTTTTTAACTATTTATATATCTGTCCGGATAGATATCGGGGGTCATATTTTTTAAAGCCTTAGAAACATCCTCTTTATCCTGCTGATAAGTTACTCCATGCCATTTTTCCACAGTTTTTATTACTTTCACAAAAGCTTTTTTTGATTTAATTAAATTATCTACAAGGCTGGGAATATAAAATTCAGATTTTAACTCCCCTAGATTTTCATCTAAAAAATTTTCAAACCCTGATTCTAATTCCTTAAAAATAGACGGCATAAACCCCCAAATATTCATAGATACAGGAGTATTTCCTTCTAATTCTATTTTTATAAGTTCTGTTTTTTCTGCTAAAGAATTATATTTATCTTCAAAGGAATAGATAGTTCCTGAAACTTCCTCTATTTTAGTCTTTTCTTCCACTGTAACCAGGTGGCTATCTTTATCCAATGTACATATTCCCCTTGCTACACTGCCATTTTTACTGATGGTTTTATCTAATTGGAAACCTACCATGGAATATCCATATTCATCTGTCTGGTTTGCAAGTTCATCATAAATCAGCTTAAAGGTTGTTGAACCATAGAAATCATCGGCATTTATAACTGCAAAAGGTTCATCTATCACATCTTTGCAGGATAAAACAGCATGCCCTGTCCCCCAGGGTTTTACCCTGTCTTGGGGAAGTTTATATTTCTTAGGGATAGATTTTATATCCTGAAATACATATCTGACTTCTATATCTTCTAATTTTGATATCCTGTCCCCTATTTTTTTCTTAAATATATCATAAAATTCTTCCTTTATAACAAATACCACTTTCCCGAATCCTGCTAACCTGGCATCGTAGATAGAATAATCCATTATGATTTCTCCATTTAGACCAACCGGGTCAATTTGCTTTAAGCCTCCATACCTGCTTCCCATTCCTGCTGCCATAATAACCAATGTAGGTCTTTTTTTCATTTTAATTCTCCTTTAAAAAATTTTTAATTTCCTAGTTAATAAAAAAGTATAACATAAAAATAACCCCTCTTAATAGAGGTCATTTTATTATTTATCTTTCCTTTATATTTAGTTATCCAAATATACCACAGGTAATTTTATCCGGAATTTTTCTATGGTTTAAATTGCATTAGCCATCTTAATTTGGTAAAATTTGTAGGCGTGTCTGAAACTCGTTCTTTTAGAACTATTACAATACAACAAAATAAAAGGGGAGAAATTGCCAGATTATGATTTCGACTGGGCATCCCAGAAAAAAAATATAGTTAAAAGATGGAAAAATACAGTTTCAGGAAAATAATAAAAAACTAAGATTAAGATATAGTTAAAATAAAATCAAGACACAATTAAGATAAAACAAGATATTCAATTGCAATCGTTAATTAAATTTGATATTATTTAATGTAATCGTCTAAAAATTTTACTATTAGATTTATTATAAAACATTACTAGGAGGAATTATATGAAAAATTTAACAAAAATTTTAAAATTAGTACTGGCACTCTCACTTCTATTGGCTGTAGCCTGCGGGAAAGAAGAAACAGAGACTACTCAAACTGTAACTAAAAGTAACGAGGTGACTGTATATTCATCACACCCATCTCAACTTCTAAACACTATTACAAATAGTTTTACTGAACAAACAGGAATAAAGGTTAATATCGTTGCAGCCGGGACTGGAGAAATCCTTAAGAGAATTCAAGCTGAAAGTACAAATCCTTTGGGAGATGTTATCTGGGGTGGAGGAGCAGAATCTCTTAACTCATTCAAGGAATATTTTGCACCATATAAAACTACAAGTCACGATAAGATAGACCCTTTATTCAGAGATCCTGAAGATAAATGGTTTGGTTTTGCACTACTGCCTATGGTTATTATCTATAATACCGATCTTGTAACCGGAGACGATATCCCTACTTCTTGGGCCGATGTAACTGATCCTAAATGGAAAGGAAAGGTTGCTATGGCTTCTCCTGTTAAATCCGGATCTTCTTATACTATAACTGCTACTCTGTTGACTGCCTTTGGAAAAGATACAGAAACCGGTTTTGATTTCATCAAGAAATTTATAGCTAACCTGGATGGTAAGATTTTAGGAAGTTCTTCTGGTGTTCCTAAAGGTGTTGTAGATAAGGAATATTCTATTGGATTAGCTCATGAAAAAGGGGCTGTTAAATATAAAAATGCCGGTGGGCATCTAGGAATAGTATACCCGTCTGAGGGTACTTCTGCTGTTCCTGATGCTGCTGCTTTAATTAAAGATGCTGTCAATGAAGAAAATGCTAAATTGTTCTTAGATTACATCGTAAGTGAAGAGGTTCAAAAAACTTTAGCTGATGAATTTAAGATCAGAGGAGTAAGAGACGATGTTGCTGCTCCAGAAGGTTTACTTCCTCTCTCAGAGATCAAGTTAGTTGACTATGATTTTGGTTGGGCTTCAGAAAGTAAAAAGACAATAGTAAAAAGATGGAAAAATATAGTTTCAGGAAAGGAGTAAGAAAAAAAATGGGTGTTAATATTAAAGACCTAACTAAGAAATACGATGATTTTATAGCTGTTAATAAAGCTGATTTAGATATAAAAAGAGGTGAATTTTTTACCCTCCTTGGACCTTCCGGCTGCGGAAAAACCACTCTCCTCCGGATGATTGCAGGATTTAACGAGATCACCTCCGGGGATGTTATTATAAGCGGGAATAAAATAAACAATACTCCTGCTCATAAAAGAAATATAGGAATGGTTTTTCAAAACTACGCCATCTTCCCTCATATGAGTGTATTTGAAAATGTGGCTTATGGATTAAAAGCCAGGAAGGTCTCTAAAACAGAGATAAAAGAAAGAGTTTTAAATGCTCTTGAGATGGTTGAGATGGGAGACCAGGCGACAAAAGAACCTGCTGAACTTTCCGGTGGACAGCAGCAAAGGGTAGCTCTTGCCAGAGCTATCGTTATCCATCCTGAGATCCTTTTAATGGATGAACCCCTGTCTAACCTGGATGCTAAACTCAGAGTTAAGATGAGAGCTACCATAAAAAAACTTCAGTCTTCTTTGGATATCACAACTATCTATGTAACTCATGACCAGGAGGAAGCACTTGCTGTTTCAGACAGGATCGCAGTTATGAATAGAGGAAGAGTTCAGCAGATCGGAACTCCTGAAGAGATATATTCCTCTCCTGCCAATGCATTTGTTGCTAATTTTATAGGTACCTCAAACTTTATCTACGATACTGCTCTTACAGGAGATCCTGCAAAGCTTCTTTCTGTAAGACCTGAAGATACTTTAATTGTAGAGAAGGATTCTGGAACTATCAATGGAGAGATAACTTTGACTACATTCTTGGGTGAATGTGTCTCCTACGAAGTTAAATTAGAAAATGGTGAAGAGATAGAAGTAAAAGTATTTTCTAAAGATACGGGTATTAAACATATGGGAGAAAAAGTTGGAATTCTTTTCCCTGAAGATAAAAGAAAACATTTTGATAAAAGTGAGGAAAGTTAATGAAGATAAATAAATATTTAAACTTCTGGAATATAATTTCCATAACATCTCTGGCACTTATATTTTTGTTTTTGATCTATCCTTCATTTTCCCTGGTAAGTGAAAGTTTTATAAGTTCTACAACAGGAAAATTGACTTTAGAAAACTATATAGATTTCTTTTCCCTGCCTTATTATTTCAATGCGTTAAAGCATAGTTTAGCAGTTTGTTTTGCTACAACTGTCTTTGCCACTTTAATAGGGATTCCTGTGGCTTATTTTATGAGCAGGACCAATATATATTTCAAAGGATTTTTAGATCTGGTTATCATGATCTCCCTCCTGTCTCCTCCATTTATCGGGGCATATTCTTGGATCTTGCTCTTGGGGAGAAACGGATGGATCACTAACCTGCTGAGCCCCTTTGGAATAGTTATGCCTACTATCTATGGATTTACAGGGATAGTAATTGTATTTACTCTAAAATTCTTCCCCTATGTATATATCTATACTTCGGGAGCTCTAAACAGTATCGACGCTTCTTTGGAGGAGGCTTCTGAAAACTTAGGTATGAGCAGATTGCAGAGATTATTCACAGTAACTTTTCCTCTGGTTATGCCTTCTATCACTGCCGGAGCTCTTATGGTATTTATGACATCCCTGGCTGATTTTGGAACGCCTATGCTGATCGGTGAAGGATATAAGGTTTTACCTGTTATGATCTATGATGAGTTTATGAGTGAAATGGGTGGAGATGCCACTGTTGCAAGTACTATCAGTGTTGTGGTTGTAGCCTGTTCTACCATTGTACTTTTCCTTCAGAAATATCTTATTTCCAGGAAAAACTACAAGATGAATGCCCTCAGGCCGCCGAAAACATCTATACTTAAACCCAGCAGCAGAGTTTCAGCTACTGTATTTGTAGGAGTTATATCATTTATAGCATTCCTGCCCCAGTTAGTTGTTATCTATACTTCGTTTTTAAAAACCAACGGGCCGTTATTTGTTTCAGGATTTAGTTTAGACAGTTATTATGAAATTATGAATAAACTTTCATCTAATATCTATAATACATTCCTGTATTCTATTATATCTATATTGATCATGTTATTATTAGGGCTTGTCCTCTCTTATATTATCTTTAAGAAGAAAAACAGATTGGCTCCTATCTTGGATATTTTAATTATGTTTCCCTATGTTATTCCGGGATCGGTCCTGGGAATAGGATTATTGGTATGTTTTAATAAAAGACCATTACTTTTAAGCGGAACAGGGTTTATCCTTATAGTTTCCTATATTATCAGGAAATTAGCATATACAGTGAGATCGGGAACAGCTATCCTGCACCAGATAGATCCCAGTATAGAAGAAGCTTCTATAAATTTAGGAGTTTCTCCTATGAAGACATTCTTTAAGGTCACAGCTGTCATGATGGGTCCCGGTATATTTTCCGGATTGATCCTCAGCTGGATCTCAACTATAAATGAACTGAGTTCAACAATTATATTATATACTGGAAAAACAGGAACTATTGCTGTTGCAATATATACAGAAGTTATTCGTGATAGTTTTGGAAGTGCTGCTGCCCTTTCAACTATCCTGACAATTATATCTATTCTTTCTATTCTTATGTTTAAATTCTTTTCCAGGGGAAAAAAATTAAACATCTAAGCAACGCGATATAACATATAAAAAAAGACCGGGAAAATATCAAATTTTCCCGGTCTTTTTTATTCCCCTCAATGCCTCTTTCCATCCG
Organism: Psychrilyobacter piezotolerans; assembly: GCF_003391055.1. NCBI lineage: Bacteria > Fusobacteriati > Fusobacteriota > Fusobacteriia > Fusobacteriales > Fusobacteriaceae > Psychrilyobacter > Psychrilyobacter piezotolerans. The sequence goes on along the minus strand of NZ_QUAJ01000003.1, from coordinate 130,188 downwards.
CCTTTTTCTAAAATCTCAATTCTATTAAAATTTCTAATCCATAAAATTAAAAGGATTTTTTTGTTTTTAGTTAATATATCTATAGAAGTTTTTTTTATTCACAAAAATGAGGAGGATGCTAATGACAAAGATATTGATCCTATATTACAGCATGTACGGCCATGTGGAAACCATGGCAAAAGCCGTAGCCAAAGGTGCTGGTAGTATTGATGAGGTTGAAGTAACTATTAAGAGGGTGCCGGAAACTATGTCTGAAGAAGCCGCACGTAATGCAGGGGCTAAATTAGATCAGGAGGCTCCTATTGCATCGGTTGAAGAGCTCCCGAAATATGATGCCATTATTTTTGGAACCCCTACCAGATTTGGGAATATGTGTTCCCAGATGAGGAATTTTCTGGACCAGACAGGAAAACACTGGATGGATGGAGCTCTAATCGGAAAGGTAGGAAGTGTATTTGTCTCTACTGCCTCTCAGCATGGAGGCCAGGAGACAACAATAACTTCATTTCATACCACCCTATTCCATCATGGGATGATCGTTGTAGGAGTTCCTTACTCATGTCAGGCAATCCTCAACATGGAGGAGATCAGCGGCGGTACTCCCTATGGGGCTACTACCCTTGCAGGGGCAGATGGAAGCCGGAAACCATCGGAAAATGAACTAAAAATCGCACGTTTTCAAGGGGAACATGTAGCCAAGGCTGCAAAGAAAATGGCTGCTTCATCCATTGAATCAGACTGCCCAAGCGATACATCGGGCATACATTAGGGAATCTATCAAAAACTTATACAAATAAAAAAAAATTGTTTATAAATAGGGAGGTAAATTAAATGGGGACAAGAGGTAGAGAGATTGTGAATTTAGATGTGGATGAATTAATAAAGTTATTAAATGAGGCATTTGCAGATGAATGGCTTGCATATTATCAATATTGGATAGGGGCTCAGGTTGTAAAAGGACCCATGAGAGAAGCTACAGTTGCAGAACTTTTACAGCATGCTACTGAAGAACTTACACATGCACAGTGGATTTGTGACAGGATAATTCAGCTTGAAGGGGATCCATTACTTTCACCGGAAGCTTTACTTAAGGAAACTTCTTGCGGGTATACAACCCCGTCAGATTCCTATGTGGAAGAAATATTAAAACAAAATATAGCTGGAGAACAATGTGCCATTAATGCATACAAAAATCTAATGGATTTTACAAAAGATAAAGATGTGGTAACTTACAACCTAGCTCTTAAAATATTGGAGCAGGAAGAAGAACATGAAGAAGATTTACAGGCAATTTTACAGGATATTAAGATTATGATGGAAAAAGTTAAAAAATAGTATCAGGAGGAGATAGATATGGAAAGGTGGGCATGTACAGTCTGCGGTTATGTATATATCCCAGAAATAGGGCATAAAAAGTCAGGAATTCCAGCTGGAACAAAATGGGAAGATATTCCAGAAAACTGGAGCTGTCCATTGTGTGGTACAGGAAAAAATCAATTTGAAAAATTATAAATAAAATATGATTATTCCATGAGAAAGTTGGAAAAACCTGAATATTTTTTAAGGCATAAAAAAAGCAACATGACGTTGTATCTAGATAATAATAAAGCTGTCCCAGCCATTGAATTTACTTTCAATGACTGGGACAGCTTTGCTTTAAAGTTACAATAAATTAAAAAAAATCACAATTATTCTACCTTTTCAAAATCTTCCTTTGGTGCTCCACATAGAGGGCACGTCCAGTCTTCAGGTAAATCTTCAAATTTCACACCTGGTTCTATATCACCAGCATCATCACCAATTTCAGGGTCATAAATATAACCACAAGGTACACATAACCATTTTTCCATATTTTTCCTCCTTTTTTTATAAGAATTTTGCTAAATCACTATCCACATCACCAATACCGGCAATGCCAAAATTCTTTACCAATACATCTGTGACATTTGGCGATAAGAATGCCGGAAGTGTAGGTCCTACATGAATATTCTTTATACCCAAAGATAGTAATGCCAGCAACACCAGAACTGCTTTTTGCTCATACCAACCTATATTGAATACAATGGGAAGATCATTGATATCTTCTAATTCAAATACTTCCTTTAACTTGAGAGCTACTACAGCAAGGGAATATGAGTCATTACACTGCCCGGCATCCAGCATTCTGGGTATTCCTCCAATATCTCCTAAATCTAATTTATTATATCTGTATTTTGCACATCCGGCAGTAAGAATTACTGTATCCTTAGGTAATTTTTCTGCGAATTCAGTATAGTATTTTCTATCCTGCATTCTGGCATCGCAACCGCCCATTACAAAGAATTTCTTTATAGCTCCAGATTTGACTGCTTCCACTACTTTATCAGCAACAGCCAATATTTGGTTATGGGCAAAACCGCCAGTAACAGTACCAGTTTCTATTTCTATAGGAGGAGCACATTTTTTAGCATGTTCTATAATTGCAGAAAAATCTTTTTTACCATCTGCATCTTTAAGGATGTGTTTACATCCGCCTAACCCTGCTGAGTTAGTGGTATATACTCTATCCAGATATTCTGTCGCCTGTCCTCTGGGAGGGACTATACAGTTACTTGTGAATAATACTGGTCCGTTAAATGAAACAAAATCCTTAGTCTGATGCCACCAAGAACCTCCGTAGTTTCCAGCTAAATTATCATATTTTTTAAATGCAGGATATGAGTTAGCAGGTAACATCTCAGAGTGAGTATATACATCCACTCCGGTACCCTTTGTTTGTTCCAATAACTGGTGTAAATCTTTTAAATCGTGTCCGGATATTAATATACCTGGATTATTTTTCACACCAATATTTACCTTCGTTGCCTCAGGATTGCCATATGTACTAGTATTTGCTCCATCCAGAAGTGCCATGGCTTCTACACCATATTTTCCTGTTTCCAATGTGAGAGCTACCAATTCATCTACAGACAGATCATTGTCATCCAGATCTGCCAATGCTCTTGTCATAAAGCTGTATATTTTACAGTCTTCCTTACCAAGATTCATAGCATGCTCTACATAAGCACTCATTCCTTTCAGACCATAGGTAATCATCTCTCTTAAAGATCTAACATCTTCATTTTCAGTTCTGAGTACTCCTACTTTTTCTCCTAATTCAATCATACTTTCTTTAGAAGAAATATCACAAGCACGGTCTAAGAGCGGATTATTCTCATTTGGCGTAGAAATTCCTTTCTCATCAAATTCTATACTATCGTCTTCAGAAGTAATACGATAAGTACATTTTAAAAATTGACGGTATTTTTTAGGTACTTCTAGTCCTAATTCTGCTACCTTTGCCTCTAATTCTTTTTTATAAGAATCTCCTTTTTTGATTTCTTCCATAATAGCATCATCATCAAAATTTGAATTGGTTATAGTCATAAATAAAGAATTTACAACCCATACGTATTTATCTCCCGATACATCTGCTTTATCCTCCAGCATATTACAGTATGCTGAAACTCCCTTAGCTGTATAGATTAATAGGTCTTGTAATTTAGCTGTTTCAGGGGTCTTACCACATACACCCCTTACAGTACAGGCTTTATTCATTGCTGTTTCTTGACACTGATAACAAAACATTGACATATAACAACTCCTCCTAAATATATTATGATATAAAAATTATTCTACCGGGGCTATGCATTCCACAGGACAGACTCCTGCACAGGCACCACAGTCTATACACACGTCTTCATCAATTCTTCTTTTACCGTCTGCCACCTCAGAGATACATTCTACCGGGCATACCGGTTCGCAAGCACCACAGGCAATACACTCATCCTCATTGATTCTATAAGCCATTTTTTTCCTCCTTTTTTATTTTATAAATTTACATAAAGCATATACCGATCATTTTAAATTTTTCCTTTATTTAGATTGAAATAAAAATTGAAAAAATCTGATTTAGATGGTAATCTTAAAACAGAAAGACTAAAAAAAAATAATAATTAGGGGGGAATAGGTATGGACAGATGGATGTGTATACTATGTGGTTATGTTTATGATCCAGAAGCAGGAGATCCAGATTCTGGAGTTGCACCAGGAACAAAATGGGAAGATGTTCCAGAAGACTGGATTTGTCCATTGTGTGCTGTAGGAAAAGATCAATTCGAAAAAATGTAAATAAAATTATGCTTGTTCAATGAGAAAGTTTGGGAAAATGTATTTATCCCTCTCAATATGGAGGAGATGTAATACCCCTTCCAGGGGCAGATGGAAACCAAAAACCATCAGAAAATGAATTGGAAATCGCACGTTTCAAGGTAAATATGTAGCTAAGGTTGCAAAGAAGATAGCGGTCTCATAAAATAAAAAGCTATGGAAATTGAACTATTAATCCATTTTCCCTAGCTTTTTTATGTTTTATATACAATATTCTTAGCTTTTCTAATTTAGTTATTAAATTGTATCTTTAATTTTAGCTTTTCTATATCTATTTTCAATTCATCATCCATTAAACAATCCTTTATAAGTTCTTTTAAATCTTTATCAAAATTTTTAAAACTTAATTTTTTTAATTCCTTTTCCTTAATTAATTTTTTATTCTTTAATAATTTTTCTTTATATCTATACCCGTTCATTACAACGAAAATAATAAATACACCTGCAAGATATTTATCTATTTTTTTAATTTTTTCGTATATCTTTTCAGGATTATTTTTAAGATAAAATAAAGAATCATTTTTATTTAATTTTTTGATTTCGAAATTATATATAAATATGTCCATTACTTGTTTTTCATTTTTTATAATTTCTTCATCTAAACAAAGGTCTAAAAAATTCATATCAAAATAACCTTCCATCCATTTCACTTTATCTTTTTTTATAAGATCTAAAATCATTTTTAATAATTTTTCTTTTATAGTTTTATACATTTCTTTATCTTGAGAATTGCAACCAATTTCTCCAAACCTTTTTCCCAATCTATCAATATATAAGATCATCTCTCCTACAATAAACTGATTCATTTCTTTAATTTCATCTAATTTTTTTATAGTTTTTGTATCTTTTTTTATCCCTTCTATTAACAATCCCCAAAATATAGCCACATCTATTTTTTCTAATTCCCCTGCATTTAACATCTCTATAAAGAAATTATTCTCAAATAATTCTTCATATAATTCCCTTGGCATTTTAGAATTTCTTGCCTCTCTAAAACTTCTAATAAATCCACTAGATTTTTTTTCTAAAATTTCTCTCCATTTTGTCTCTTCTAAAATTTTTTTTTTTTTCATATCATAAAATTCAAATAAATTTCTACCTATTTCATAATCTACTCCATCTGGAAAAACATCTTTCTTTGAATCAATTCTTTTTAACACTAGATTCAATTTTTCCTGATCATCCATATTACTATAGTACAGCGGTAAAAACATTAAATTTAAATATCTTGAAGGATTTTCACCAGAATTTTTAGAAAATTTATCTCCATAAATACCTTCTATTCTCTCTCCTATTCGAAATATCCTTTCTACAAACTCTTCATATTCGTCAGTTAACTTATTATCATTTTCCAAGGTTCTAAATTTATTTATTATAGCTTCTTGATAAGAATAAGTAATTTCAAAATATTTTTTCTGCCTTGCCTTCTCTATATAATTTTTATACAATTCTTCTAATTCCAAAATTTCTTCTACCTTATAAAATAAATTCTCATAAAATTCAATCGGCATTTTAATAGGAGTTTTATCAATTATTTCTTTATATTTAAAATATATTTCTTTTTCATATATATTTACATTAGTCTGACCTAACGAATATATACTTTTTATTTCTTCCCAAAACTCTTCTTCATTCATTTTCTCTTTTAATAATTTCATCACACTTATATTAATTTTTATCTTTCTAGTTAATTTATAATCTGAAATTTCTAATTCCCTTTTATGCTCCTCTTTAAATTTTATTTTATTTTTCTCATCCTCTAGTATAGAAGATATAAAAAATTTAGATTCTATTATATCTTCTATATCTTGGACTTTATCTAATTTTTTATAAAAATCCTCCACTTCTTTTTCATAATCTACATTTTTTAATTTTTCTTTAATCTCTTTATTTTTTTGTAAAAGTGGATAATACATACTTCCTGTTATAGAAATAATCCCCACTATTTCTTTAATCTCAATTTTATTTAATAGTAATGGATTTATAGAACATACATACCCCAATATTTTTAATTCTTTTATTTTTTCAAATTTAAAATCTTTAATACCTTTAAAAAACTTGTTGAAATTATCTGGATCCTTAACAAAAAAATAATTCAACCCATCCAGTATATCTATTAAAATAATTGGATCTATTGTTGGTATAAACCCATCTTTCATTTCATATTTTCCTGTAAATATTGAATCAATTGAATTTATTATACCTAACATTATCTTTTGAAGTATTTCGTAGTCTATTAATTCTATATTTCTCTCTAAAAATCTATCAAATGACTCTCTGGTAAAATATTTAAATTCTAAATTACTATTTTGCTTTTCTATTGCAAATATTTGTTCATATAAAAATTCTTCATTTTTAATTTTTTTTAATAAAACCTCAAAGATTTCAACTATTAAATAATCGTTATACCCACCTTTTCTTCCCTCAATGAAATTAAATATTTTCTTTAATCGATCCTCATCTATTTCTTCACTCAATCTAACTATTGTTTTTAAGTTCCAAACATCTAAATTTTTATTTTTATTCATATTTTCCCATACTTCATCTATAAACTCTTTGCCTTTATATTTTACAAAGACTTCTAAATAAATATCTTCTACTTTTCCTTTAGATTTTGACAAAATTGATTCCCTCTCAGAGTATAAAGTTACTAAATCATCTTTACTAATCTTTGGAAGATAACCTTCTAAATATCCATCTCTTAATTTTAATGCCAACCCTCTCACCATTTCTTCATTTTTTAACCTCTTTTTTAACTTTCCTATATCAAGATCTTTAAGCTCATCTAAAGTACTTTGAGAAATCAAGTTTAAATTTGCTCCGATTAATTCATCAAAATACTCTGGTAACTTTGCGTGATCATTATAGGGTAAAATTTTAATTCTTCTATTTTTATAGCACTGATTATCAAGATCTATGGTTGTATTTAATTCATTTGTAGGAATATCTCCATAATATTTAAATATATAAAAATCCGTTCTTTCATATTCTTTTTTTAATATAGCTTGAAGTATTTCTGATTCCAATCCTTTTCCTAAAAAAATCACTAGAGAAGAATCTCCTACTAATTTATTTAATTTATTATTATTATCTTCTTTACTATAAAAATCAATATACTCCATAGGAGTAAAAACTATCTCTTTCTTTTCTATACACCCATGAAGTTTTTCTATTTTTTTATTTTCTGATATATCCTCTAATTTTATAGAAACTTCTTCTTCACCTAAATACACTTCTAATAACTTATCTATATTGGTTGTAATATATTTTATATTATCGTATTCATCAATTTTTTTTATACTCTCTAAAATAAGATTTTGCTTCTCTTCCACTTTCCAAAGTTCACCTTCTTTTCCTAAATAACACTCTTTTTCTATTATTTTATAATATCTTTCATTCTTTTCATCATCTTTTTCTAATATTTTTTTTATTGTAGTTATCTTATTCTTTGGATCTTTTCTCTTTAAAATAGTCATTCCTAATTCACTTATTTTGTCTGTTTTGTAAGCTTCTTCAACCAAACAATCAGCTAATTCATCCCATGACTTCAAACCATAAGCTATAGATATCCCTGCTCCCAATATAAATACTAGTTTTTCTTTTTCTAAATCTAAATTTTTTAATTTTTCTTTTATCTCTTTTTCATTCTTAAGAATTAAGTCATTTACATCTTTATTTATTCTACATTCTTTTATTCTTTCTCCTATATCACTGATTATATCCATATGTTCACCACCTAAATTTTGAATTACATTAACTACAACTACTTATTCAATGTAACAACAATAATCCCTACTCCTATACCTTTATGAATTTTATAAGAAAAACGAAGGTAAAGTTTTTAATCTCATTTAGAAAAAATGTTAAAAGTGAAGTTCATAATCGTCACACTTCACAGTAATTCTCTTACGAGTTTCGTCTCACCCCATATGTCCTTCTGGAACCCCTAGAAGAAACTGGGATCCTTGACTTACTTACAAAGATATTTATGAACTTCTTGAACTTTTCGGTTCCATTTTCTTTCAAGAGAAAAGGAACTCGTATTAAAGACGAAAACTTTAGACATTCTCACTAAAAATCATTTACCTCAAAAAAAAAGAGGGATAAAATCCCTCTAATCTCTATTTATGTCTTCTACCTTCTTATAATTTCTATCTTATATCCATCTGGATCTGTAATAAAATAATATCTGGGCTTTTCCCCTGGAAGTCCCTTAAGATCAGTTACTTCTAATCCCATATTTTTATGAAATTCATGGGATTTTTCCAAGTCACTTACAGTCAGTGCAAAGTGACTGAATCCGTTTCCTAATTCATAAGGTTTTTCAGTATCATAATTATGCGTTAACTCTATCTCAAAATTCCTATTTTCATCACTTAGATACACTAAAGTAAATTTGTACTCAGAATAATCCAGTCTGTTTACTTCCTCCAAAGACAGTGCTTTTTTATAAAATTCCAACGATCTTTCCAAATCCATCACTCTGATACAGGCATGTTCTAATTTATAATTCATCTATTCTCCTCCAATTAATTGCTTTTATTCAAAAATTTTACTATAACTTTATGAATTTTACAAGAAAAGAAAGGTCAAATTTTAACTCCTGAATTACACTGTATCTATAACTCTTTATAAATAATTTCAAACGCTTTATCACCTTTTTTATATCCTGTTCTTGGGCTATCAAATTTTTCCTCCATAACTTCTAAATTGCTTATTTTTGAGAACTTTAGGAGCATCCAGTCATGATGTTTTTTGGAAGCGTGACTTCCTTTTATTTGAAAACAACGTAATGTTTGATCCCCCTTAGTTGATACACCACATGCATGGGGTTCTACAATTCTGTCCAAACTATCATAGGTCAATGATATCAATCTTTTTTCTTCTATAGCCCTTACTATTATATTTTTCATCTTCCCTCCTGACTGCATTTTTATTTTTAAAATCTATTATTATAACATATTCCGAATTTCCACTATTAAGTATACAACAAAATATCAAGGATTAAAAAATATAGAAAAAAAAAACAGGGAATCCAAATGGATTCCCTGTGTTTTTTTCTTATCTGGATGCAGCGTCACGTTGCTTTCTTACTTAAATGCTTTTAAGTTTTCAGTTAATTTGTCTAACTTATCCTGATATTCTTTTTGTATCTTTCTTTCTCTCTCTAAGATGTGTTCAGGAGCCTTAGAAGTAAACTTCTCATTGGAAAGTTTACCATTTACCTTAGCCAGATCCTTCTCTATCTTAACCATCTGCGCCTCTATCTTCTTGATCTCAACCTCAGGATCTAATAGTCCTGCTAACGGTACATATAGTTCAGAATCTTTTACTACTCTGAATCCTGCACCTGTAGGTTTTGCTACATCTCCAAATTCTAAAGTTTCTAATTTAGCTAACTTAGTCAGGAATGTTTTATTATTCTCTAAAGTTTTAATCTCAGATTCATTGCTGGTTCTTAAGATTGCCTTTACTTCCTTTGCAGGAGATATATTTATCTCAGCTCTTATATTTCTAAGGGCAGAAACCACAGATTGTAAATATTCAAAAGATGCCTCTGCTTCTTCATCCACTAAAGTTTCATCACAAGTAGGGAATGTTTCTAACATGATTGTTTCACCTTTTGCTCCTAATTTTTGCCATATTTCCTCTGAAATAAATGGCATAAACGGATGTAATAATCTTAATCCTTCTTCTAATACTGTCCATAATACATATTGAGCAGTCTTCTTAGATTTTTCATCTTCACTGTTATATAGTCTGGTCTTAGCTAACTCAACATACCAGTCACAGAAGTCTCCTCTTAAGAACTCATATGCTCCCTTAGCAGCTTCATCCAATGTGAAACTGTCTAAATGTTCATTCACTTTTTTAGAAGCTCTATTCAATTTAGAGAAGATCCACTTATCCACTAATTCTAACTCTAATTCATCTTTATTTACACTGTTGATATCGAAGTCTTCCAAGTTCATCAATACGAATCTAGATACATTCCAGATTTTATTTGAGAAGTTTCTTCCCATTTCGATTAATTTTTCAGAGAAATGTACGTCCTGTCCTTGAGATGTGTTATATATCATAGTAAATCTGATGGCATCTGCACCATATCTATCTATCAATTCTAAAGTATCAGGAGAGTTTCCTAATGACTTAGACATCTTTCTTCCCAATTCATCTCTAACTATTCCATGTAAGAATACATGTTCAAATGGGATTTCCTTCATCTCATACATTCCCATCATTACCATTCTAGCAACCCAGAAGAATAATATATCTGCTCCGGTTACCAGTGTATTTGTCGGGTAGAATCTTTCTAATTCTTTCTCTTCCGGTAATCCTAATGTTGAGAAAGGCCATAAAGCAGATGAGAACCATGTATCCAATACATCTGTTTCCTGAACTAATTCAACTTCTTTTCCGTAATGTGCAAGAGCCTGGGCTGCTGCATCTTCATCTGATGTTGCTACGAACAGGTGGTTATCAGGTCCGTAATATGCAGGTATTCTGTGTCCCCACCAGATCTGTCTGGATATACACCAGTCTCTTATATTTTCTAACCAGTTATAGTAAACTTTTTCCCATCTCTTTGGCATGATCTTAACATCACCATTATATACTACTTCCAGTGCATCTTTAGCCAATGATTCCATCTTAACGAACCATTGATTAGATATTCTAGATTCTACAGTTGTATTACATCTATAACATCCACCGACTTTATTGTTGTGATCTTCTATTTTAGCTAAGTATCCTTCTTTTTCAAGATCTTCTACAACTGCTTTTCTAGCTTGGAATCTGTCCATCCCTTCATATTTCCCGGTAAGAGCATTCATCTTAGCATCTGGAGTAAATATATTCATGATCTCTAAGTTATGTCTCTTCCCGATCTCAAAGTCATTGGGGTCATGAGCTGGAGTCATTTTTACTACACCAGTCCCGAATTCCATATCTACATAGTCATCAGCAATAATAGGAACTTCTCTTCCTGTAAGAGGAAGAATTACCATCTTACCTATTAAATCTTTATATCTCTCATCGTTAGGGTTTACAGCTACTCCAGTATCTCCTATCATCGTTTCCGGTCTGGTAGTCGCTACTACAAACTCTATATCGGAATCTTTTACAGGATACTTTATATGCCACATATGACCTTTGTGCTCACTGTGTTCTACTTCATCATCAGCCAAAGCAGTTCCACATTGCGGACACCAGTTTACCATATATTCCCCCTGGTAAATTAATCCATCATTATATAACTTTACAAATATATCTTTTACAGATTCAGAACAACCTTCATCCATTGTAAATCTTTCTTTTTCCCAGTCTAAAGATGCTCCTAATCTTCTTAATTGATTAGTGATTATCCCGCCATATTCATTCTTCCAGTCCCAAACTTTTTCTATGAACTTATCTCTTCCAAGATCATCTCTAGTTAAATTATCTTCTGCTAATTTTCTCTCTACCCTATTTTGAGTAGCGATCCCTGCATGGTCTGTTCCTGGCATCCAAAGGGTATTGTATCCGCTCATCCTCTTCCATCTGATAAGGGTATCCTGGATACTGTTATTTAAAACGTGTCCCATGTGTAATACACCTGTAACATTTGGCGGCGGCATAACTATGGTATAGTTAGGCTTTTCATCATCCATTGTTGCTCTAAAATACTTATTTTCTTCCCATGTTTTGTACCACTTTCCTTCGATCTCCGTCGGAGAATATATCTTGTCTAATTCCGTCATAACTGACCTCCTAAGTTTATTTTACAAAAAAATAGTAGCTATCTTATTAAAAATAGCTACTTTAATCTCTTTATATTATTCAAGGGTTTATAAAAATTCAAAACCATAGCTATCACCTATATCAATTTGATTAAAATGTGATTAACTCTGACTTCTACTCTTTTCATAAATATGTTTCCTCCCTCTAAATTTATTCATAAATACTATCATTTTTTTAGACTTTTGTCAATTTACAATTTACATTAAAATTTAGTTATTAACCCCAGTTGCCACCTTATAAGACATTTAATTCTTCATCACAAAGCAACCGCAAGGATCATAAAACTTTGAGAAAATCAGATAAAGAGCTACACTGACGATCGTGCCTTACCTACTAAGACAACTTATAAACCTTCTTGATCTTCTTTGGTTCGTTTCTTGGATCAAGCTAAGAAATGAACCCGTATTAAAGAGGGACTCTTTAGAACCTTCTTTTTTACAAGTAACAACTTAGGTTATCTAACTTCTGTTTTTATAACTGTTTCACCCTTTTTAAATGATATATCCCCTCTTATAGTTATTAGTTTATCCGCTACTATGATATTCTCATTTGTAATTTTTGGATATATTTCCTGATACTGACCCTCACTTTTTTTGATCTTTATCGGTTTTAAATCAGTTATTTTTAAAGGAATAGAGAAATCTTTTTTTATAACCTTATCCAATTTTAAAAACTCCAATCCAACTATATTTACTTTGGCTAATTTCAAGGATAATATCCCTGTTTTATCATCTAAAACAGGTTCCAATTTTCCATTAATAACAGCATCCAATGTACTTCCATTGAGATTTAAATTAAGATTACCCTTTACATAGATCTGGTCTTTTTTTAAATCTACTACCATATCGTTTATACTATACTGAGCCATTGTTTTTTGATCTAAAACTTTAATTTCCTTTCGAAATTCCAAGGGGCTTATAGCTGCTGCAAATGAATTTATGGCCTTTTCAGAAAGCTGAACACTGATATCACTAGCCATACTCAAACTAAAAAATATAATAAACACTAAAACTAATAATTGTTTTTTAATCTTAATCTCCTCCATTTTGTTTTTCTTTATTCTCTGAATCTACATAACCAGGTTTAAATAGATTTATTTGGTCATAATATATCAATGTTCTTCTGTATAGTTTATAATAGCTTATATACAAAGTTATAACAACTATTTTTTAGGAGGAATATGAATGAATTTATCGGTAGTTACTCAAGGATTTGGAGTTGGAATTAGTTTAATTGTAGCCATAGGAGCACAGAATAGTTACGTTTTAAAAAATGGAATATTAAAAAAACATGTATTTATAACAGCGTTATTGTGCTCTTTCTTAGATATGGTGCTCATTACAGCAGGGACTTTAGGTTTAAGTTCTATAATAGACGGAAATAAGACTTTGATGCTTCTTTCCACAGCTTTTGGGGTTATATTTCTTGCTTATTACGGGATATCATCTATCATAAAAGCCGTTAAAAGCAGTGAAACCTTTGATGTTGGAAATGATAGAACGAGTGATTCATTGAAAAAAACAATAGTCACCATACTAGCACTGACTCTTTTAAATCCCCATGTATATTTAGACACCGTTATTTTAATAGGAAGTATTGGATCAAAATTTGCCGAACATCAACAGATTGATTTTATTATAGGAGCCTGTTCGGCGTCCTTTGTCTGGTTCTTTGGCTTAGCTTATGGGGCACGTATTCTTATTCCTATTTTTAAGAAAGAGATTACTTGGAAAATTTTAGATATAGTTATCGGTTTAATCATGCTTAGAATTGCGAGTAAATTAGTTTTCTTTGCAATGGAGAGTCATTTATTAGGGTAGAGGGTCAAAAAGAAGAATTGGAGGAGCTAGTCAGCTCCTCCAATTCTTCTTTTTTATAGTTTTTTCCTCTTCATATAGGGCAGCATAAATAATATCCCGATTATAAGTATATTCAGGCTGCTCATGGCTGCACTCTCTAAAAATAATTTATTGGTATAAAGGTTATAGTTTACCACCGATGAAAGGGGGAGGTATCTTCCCAGCTGCATAGTATAGGTTATGGTAAATTCTGCATAGATCACAGCAAAAATCTGCAAGTAAGTCCCCGTGAGAACTTCCTTTAATATGGGCAGTTCCACATAGATAAAAGTCTGGAATTTATTTGCCCCATCTATACTGCCGGCTTCCAATATCTCCATCGGAAACTTCTTTATATACTGGTACATAAATGAATATGCCAGGGGAACCGTGGTCAGAAAAAATCCTCCTATAAGTAAGACTATATAGGGAATATCATAGATTATATTTGTATAAACCAGGGTTATTCCCAGGAACCCGCTGGAGATCCCAAAGGTCGAAAATATTATATAGGTGCTGAATCTACTGGTGGATTTCAGCAGCAGATAGGTAAATATTACCACTATAAAAGCTGTCACCATGGCTATCATCCCTGAATTTATAATAGATTCAACCACCGGGTATTTCTGGTTGAACTCTGGTGAGAGGATATCTATAAAGGCTCTTATGGAAAACTTCTTATCATAATAGTTGTAGAAGGAAAAAATTAAATTTATCCCTACTATCCCAAATTCAAAGAGAATAAACAGGTAACTGTATATCACTGTAATCAGCGATACCTCTCCGGTTTTTTCATCCTCCTCCAGTTCATATCCGGTAATTTTTTCCCCGATAATATTTACCCCGGTCAGGATTAAAAACTGGACTATCCCCAGGGCAAACATCCTGGAAAAATCAGCACTTCCCATGAGGGAATTTACTATTTCCACTTCCAGGGTAGAAAATCTCAGTCCCCCCAAGGATAGCACTATCCCGAAAGAGGTAAATGAGTAGGTAAATACAAGGAAAAAACCTCTGAATATCTGGGGTAAGATAAGAGGTAATTTTATCTTTGTAAAAATAACCCACTTACTGGCCCCGCACTCTAAACCGGCTTCTATTACTTCATTGGGTATCCTCTTCATTCCCAGAGACAGATATTTTACAAATATAGGTGCATTGTAAAATACATTTGCAATTAAGATGGCTTTCAAACTGTATAAAATCCCTAAATCTTTCAACAGGGGCAGGTTGAATACCAATGAAAATGTTATTACTGTAGATATTACAGGAAAAAAGAAGGGGATAAATATAGTCCCCTCCATGAGAGTACTAAGTAATCCCCTTCTATAAGTCACATAATATGCAGGAAGGATGGCTGCGATAAAAGCTAGAATTGAAGATAAGATCCCCTGCTTAAAAGACATGAGGACGAGACCTGCGGTCTCACCATCCATTACCCCCATCAGATCTTCTAAGAAGAAGAAATCTCTTCCAAATATGTAGACAGGAAATATCCACAATATCAGGTATCCTATATTCAAAATTCCACCTTTTTTCATCTTTTTCTCCTCATTTTTTTACTATTTTTTGCCACTTTTTTTGACGCAGACTAAAATCTGACTTTTGAAGTTTATAGTCGTCTAACTCCACAATAAACACCTTACTAGTTTCGTTGCCACCAATCCACACCAATTAGATATACAATTATTAATTATTCATCCCAAAGAAAAGAGACAAAGAGTACCACAAAGTTAAATAAACCTGTATTAATCTATTTTCGATCTGTGTTATC
Organism: Psychrilyobacter piezotolerans; assembly: GCF_003391055.1. Classification (NCBI taxonomy): domain Bacteria; kingdom Fusobacteriati; phylum Fusobacteriota; class Fusobacteriia; order Fusobacteriales; family Fusobacteriaceae; genus Psychrilyobacter; species Psychrilyobacter piezotolerans. Next base: position 114,609 of record NZ_QUAJ01000003.1, on the reverse strand, counting down.
TGTGTCCATTTTTTTCCATTGTCAATAATTGGTACTCATTGGTGGCTAATTTTTTTCTTCGTATCATTAGTATAATTCGCGGTTACTAATTTTATTTCTTCAATAATTTAATTAATTCTTTTTTATATTCTTCTATCTTCTCTAAATCACTAGGTTTCACTTTTACTAATTTAGCCGATGTCGGAACTCTGCTGTATTCGTCTCCTAATTTTATATCTGTTACAGGAAGCATATAGTTTTTTTCTGCCATGGCTCTCTGGAATTTATCCTCCAGGATATAGTCCATAAACAGCTTTGCCCCATCCTTTATATCTTTTTTAGCCACAATAGAAGCTCCCTGTACATAGATATATCCCCCTTCAGCTGGAATAAAACTTTTGTATGAACTTTTTTCGTCAAAATAAAGGTCGCTGGTTGCATAACCTACCATAAGAGGTGCTTCGTTGGTTGTAAACTTTGCCCATCCTTCACTCCATCCCGGAGCTACTGTTTTGATGGCAGGTTTCAATTCTTCCCAGAATTTCAGCCAGTTTTCACCATAGACTGCAACTGTCCACATCATGAATTCCTGACCAGTAAATGAATTAGGAGATAAAACTATCAACTGTTTTTTTAACTTCTTCAAATCTTCAAAAGATGCCGGCATCTTCTTTAACCCGTCTTTATTTGCATTTATAGCCAATGACCCGAAATCAAATGGAGTGGAATACCACTGGCTGTCTATGAGATACTCCTTTTTCATTATCTTTCCGGCTGTTTTAGGTTTATAGCTTGCTATTGTACCTTCTTTTTTAGCCTGAATCACATTTATCTCTGACAACCCCAAAACTATATCAGCTTTTGGTCTTCTTTTTTCTAATTTTAATCTGGCAGGGATTCCTTTTATTCCTACTATTTCTGCTTCTACCCCTGTTTTTTCATAGAAATCCTGTCCTATTTCATCCTGCAGAAAGGTCATAGAACTAGGTACATAGACCACTATTTTTTCCTTTGAAAAACTTGTTACTCCTAATAATACCATTAAAATCCATAAAATACTTTTTTTCATCTTCTTCCCCCTATTTTAATTTTTCTAATATTCTTCCCTTATATTCTAAAAAATCCTGTGACAGGATAACTTCTTTTTTTCTCGGCCTGGGAAATTTGATCTCCAGCTCATCTAAAAATCTGCCTGGTCTGGCTGACATAATATATACTCTGTCTGAAAGATAGACAGCTTCCTCTATATCATGGGTTATAAACAGGATAGAATGGTTATGTTTTTTCCAAATCTCCAAAAGCCAGTCCTGCATAGATGACCTGGTCAGAGCATCCAAGGCTCCAAAGGGTTCATCCAGTAACATTAAGTCGCTGTCGATTAAAAAACTCCTGAGAAGCCCTCCCCTCTGTCTCATCCCCCCGGACAATTCATGGGGATATCGGTTTTCAAATCCTGACAGTCCGAATTCTTCCATCAATGGAGTTATAATTTCTTTCCAACGTTCTTTTTTTACCCCGCTTATTTCCAGGGGGATAGCGGCATTTTCATAGAGGGTCTTCCATGGCAGGAGGAGATCTTTTTGAGGCAGGTAGGAGATAACCTTATTTTTCACCATACTTCCATCTATCCTGACTCTGCCTGTATATTCCGTCAAAAGCCCTGTAATTATCTTAAAAAGAGTACTTTTCCCGCACCCGGAAGGCCCCACTATGGAGATAAATTCACCCTTTTTTATATGTAAATTTAAATCCTTTATTATCTCTACATCCCCATACTTTTTCGATAGTTTTTCTATTTCTAATATCATAGCTCTCCTATTTTTAGTTTTTCAAAAATTTATTGGTGAAAGCTTTTTTCATATCTGTAGTCCCATCTATCAAATTGTTTTTATAGAGCCATTTTTGATATCTTTCCCATACTTCCAGCTTTTGATGTCCCCAGTAAGGAGCATCGTCGGTATATTTAGAAGCCAGATATTTTTGACTTTCTATAACTAAATTTCTATCCAATTCCGGGACCTCTTTTAAAAGAAGTTCTCCGGCTTTTTCCGGGTTTTTTACACTGTATTCATATCCTTTTTTCACAGCTCTCATTACTTTTTTTACCAATTCCGGATTTGTTTTTATAAGTTTTTCACTACTTGCAAATATCGGAGTATAATAATCTAAATCTTCTGAATAATCTCTAAGTCTGATATAGTTCAATTTCTTCCCCTGTAATTTAGCCTCTATATTTGTCCACCCTTCAAATACCCAGGCAAAATCTACATCATTTTCACTGGATTTGAAAAAGTCCATAGACCCGGTAGTAAGAATATTTATATCTTTAATCCTTCCTCCATCTTGTTCTATCAGTTCCTTTAAAGTGGCTTCCTCTACCGGTGATCCCCACCCCCCATAGTTTTTACCTTTAAAGTCAGCCGGGCTTTTTATTCCTTTTTCCTTCAGTGATGCAAAACCAGATGTATTATGCTGGATTATTGCTCCCAATGAAACTATAGGCAGACCTTCTAATCTGGCGAAAGTTACAGCTTCCTGATAGGTTACACCAAAATCAGCTCTTCCTGTGGCTATTAACTGGGTAGAAGTTCCATTGGCCGGCTGTAATATATCCGCCTCTATCCCCTCTTCTTTAAAATATCCCATCTCTTTAGCTGCATAGATCCCTGTATGATTGGTATTAGGTGTCCAATCCAAAACTATATCCACCTTTTCCAGTGCAAATATACTTACAATATTTAAAACTAACAATAAACTTATCACTCTTTTTCTCATCTTTCCCCCTATTTTTTTTAAAATTTCTTAATTACGATTTTTTATTTTTCCACGGCATAGCTGCTTTTTCTATATATTCTATTCCCTTAAAAATTGCCAGACTAAGGACAACTACCACTATTATGGCGGCAAAAAGATAGTCTGTTTTAAACGAGCTGATGGCTCTAGTCATATATATTCCCAGTCCGCTTTTGGCTCCCAGCCACTCCCCTATTACTGCTCCCATGATAGAATAAGTCGCTGCAATTTTTACTCCTGAAAAAAAACCAGGCAGACTTGAGGGCAGGATAACTTTAAAAAATATATACTTTTTACCGGCTCCCATAACCTGGAACAGATCCAGTATCTCCCTGTCCACTTCCTCTAATCCCCCTAAAAAACTTAGAAGCATAGGGAAGGTACAGATTAATATCACTATTATTATCTTAGGCAGGACCCCAAATCCAAACCAGATCAATATGACAGGTGCTATGGCTATCAACGGAATCGTCTGACTGATCAACAGATATGGATATAGCAATTTTTTTACCTTCTCAAAGGGATATACAATCCCTCCTATGACTAGAGCAAAAAAGATCGACAGGATAAATCCCGTCAGGGCTTCAAACAAAGTCACCAGAGAATGGCTGAATAAAACTTCTTTTTGGCTGTACAATGCCGCAATTACCCTTGTAGGAGTTGGCAGAATATACCCGGGTATCTCCAAGGCTCTGATTATCACCTCACAGCCAACCACCAATACCAATAAACTTATTAAAAATAAATTATTTTTTTCTGTATTTACCGACTTTTTCATCTATGGTTATCCCTTCTTTTTTATGATCAAATTTTGCTATAGTTGTTACCCTTTCAGCTCCTTCATCGAAACAAATTTCCTGGGCTTTTTCCAATATACTCAAAAGATCTTTAAACTCTCCCTCTATAGTTGTTCCCAGTCCTCCTACCTCATATTTTAACCCTGTCCCTATGATGTGTTCTATCACCCTGTCTATCACAGTATATTTTTCCTTTTCTCCCCCCTCTATGGTAGGCAGTATCTGAATATCCATGTTTGCCAATGCCATTTCCTTCCTCCTTTTAATCGCCTTTTGCGAAATTAATAATAATAATAATAATAATAATACGTATGGGTAATTCATGAATTGCCTTTAAACAAAAAAAAAGACCTCCCGAAGGAAGCCTTATTAAATATAAATATACTTATTCATACCCTATAAAAATTCATCCTACGCTAGCATTATCTAGATCAGGTTAACAGTCGAGACTATAACATCTCCTCTCAGCAAAAGCTCCTGCAATATTTATTTGTACTTCATTGTATCAGAATACCAAAAAATTACAACTAATTTTTTTTAAATAATATCTTTGACACTGATACACAGATTTTCTCTGATTATTAAATTCAAAACTTTTAATCCATAGAACGCGGATCAAATCTGATAATAGCTATGGTTATCACTGATATAAACCCTCTAGAACTCTGTCACGAATTACACGAATGATATACTTTAACGCTGCAACACAGAAGTCTTAAAAGACTTTCATTACTAAGCAACCGCTAGGGTTATCACCAAAGAACTATTAGTTTATTACATAAACATAGAACTTTGAGAAAAAAAGATAAAGAGCTGCACTAAGAAATTCTTTTTCTTTAGGTTTTAAAAACGAAGTTTATAGTCGTTCCACTTCGGCTGTACTATTTCTCTTTTCATTGTCAATTATCAATTATTGGTTGTGCCTTTTATACTGTGCCTTGGTTCCCTCTCTCCAGCTTTCACCTAGAATCTCTCCTGTTTCCTTGTTACAAGTAAGCATATAACTTCTTTTATCATAATCAAAATTCCAATAATAGTTATCTTTTTCTTCACTCATATCAATATCTATTTCACCATCTATCCCTGGTAATAATTCCTCTAAATATTCATTTAATTTTTCAACACATTCCTGTAAATCGTACATATTTTTCCTCCTATTATTTTAAAACTATTTTTAAATTTTCTCCAGCCTTTTATTTGATGGCCTTTAAAACTTTTCCTATTTTATCCGAGATAACCAGATCTGCTCTGGTGTCATACCTTGTGGAATCTTTATTTATCAGAATCAATTTGTCTCCCCTGTAAAGGTCTACCAGGGAAGCTGCAGGCTGGACTACCAGTGAGGTTCCACCAATTATTAAAACATCTGCAGCAGAAATATAGTGCATGGCTCTATCATAACTATCCATGTCCGGAATTTCTTCATACAGGGTAACATCCGGTTTTATTACCCCGTTACACTTGGTACAATGGGGTACACCTTTTCTAGCCATAATTTCATCTAAAGTATAGAAGGTTCCGCAGTCCATACAGTGATTTCTGTGGATACTGCCGTGAAGTTCTAAAACATTTTCACTTCCTGCCATCTGATGCAGTCCGTCTATATTCTGGGTAATAACCGCCTTTAATTTACCATTTTTTTCTAAATGTGCCAAGACCTTGTGGGCATCATTTGGTTTAACACCTGGATATACCAGATGTTTCTTATAAAATTCAAAAAAACCCTCTTTATTTTTATCAAAATATGTTCTGCTGACCAGATATTCAGGGGTATGGGAATATAAACCTGTTGCACTCCTAAAATCAGGAATTCCACTTTCTGTAGAAACACCGGCTCCTCCAAAGAATACAATATTATCACTTTCATCTATTATTTTTTTCAGTTTTTCATACATAGAGTTTCCTCCCCTTCGCCTTTGGCGAAATAACTTCATTCGTGTTCATTCACGTAATTCGTGGTTCAGTTTTGAATTTGTCAATATTAGTATTTATCCATGGCTAAATTTTTTAAGTCTGATTTTTTAATTTTTAATTTGCTTTTTTCTCCATTTAAAACTTTCCTTTAAAGGTACACTTTTTACACAGTTCCTCTACAGCCTTTTTATTGCTGAATCCATCATAGATAGCAGTGGCTCTTTTCCCCTCTATTATCTCCTTAAATGGCTTTTCAAAGATATTCCCGAGATTTACCACCCCTTCACCGTCTAAACAGCAGGGAATCACCGTCCCATCTACTAAGATCCCTATCTGAGTCCGGAGTCCGTAGCAAAATCCATCTTCATTTTCATCTTTGTCACAGAGTTCCGGCCATTTAAATTCCATATCTGTATTGAGATATAACCTGTCCTTTATCTTTAATCCCCGACCTGGAATCAGCTTATCCTCGATCTTATACTCTAAATCAAAATACCTTTCTATCTTACCTATAATTTTCCTGTTTCCTTCCATCTGAATCTCATTTTTATTACCCCCGTGGAAGTTCCATAATCTCAGGGAAATATAGGTATTTTCCAGAGAAAGTGATTTTTTTGTGAAATCCAATATTTTTTTCAGGTAGTCATCTTCATCGATCTTATCCATATCCCCGTCAAAGGAATGGAGGGAAAAATTAATCTGTCTGAATGCTTTTTTATCTGCTATCTTTTCTCCTACCCTGCCTATCAAGGTTCCGTTGGTAGTTATATTCACCTTTATATTCTTTTCTTCTGCAAGGTCTAAAAAACCAGCTATCTCCGGATGTGACAGGGGTTCTCCCTTTACATGGAGATAGATATAATCACTATAGGGCTTTATCTCATCTAAAATATGCCTGAATTCATCCACAGTCATAATTTTAGGAGTCCTGACCCCCTGGGGGCAAAAACTACACTTTAAATTGCACCTGTTGGTTATCTCTATATATACTTTTTTATATTTTTTCATAAATTTTTCACCTCTTCTATAGCCTCTATTATAACATAGGATAATAAAATAAATAATAAAAAACCTTCTGAATTATTGATCCCAATAATTCAGAAGGTTTTTGCTTACCCCTTAGTTGCACCGGCAGATAATCCTGCCACGATATGTTTTTGCAGATACATAAATAAAACAGCAATAGGTACGGCAATCAATATGGAAGCCGCTGCAAATTGTGTAAAATTATCATTTGCTCTGCTTGAAATCCATTCAAAAATTCCAACGGCAAGAGTTTTTTTCTCTGCACTTCTAAGGAGTAGTTTGGGAAAGATAAAATCAAACCATGGTCCAATAAAATTTGTCAGTGCAACAAATACAACTATTGGTTTAGTAATAGGCATGATTATCTTTATAAATATAGTCAGATGACCTGCCCCGTCTACTCTGGCTGCTTCATCCAAACTCTTAGGTATCCCGTCAAAATACCCTTTTACTAACCATGAATTATATGGGATTTGTCCGGCAATATATACCATTAAAAGTCCTGCATGGGTGTCCATAAGACCCATCTTGGTGATTAAAATATAGATGGCTGTCATGGCTAAAAAAGATGGAAACATCTGTAATACCAGCATCCCTATCATTGCTTGTTTTCTCCCCCTAAATTTGTACCTGGAAAATGTATAGGCTGTAAGGGTTGTGATAATAACTCCTAAAATCATATTCAGTGTTGCTATCTTCAATGTATTCATATACCAGATTGGAAAATCTGTTTTGGAGAACAAAGCTTTATAATGATCCAAGGTTAATGATTTCGGTAAGAAGGTGGAGCTGTACAGACTGTTTCCGACCTGCATGGATGACAATACAATCCATGTTAGGGGCAGAAGTACACTGAGTGTTATCAGTATTAAACCAAGATATGTTAATCCGTCTAAAATCTTATCTATTATTTTTGTCTTACTCATTACATCATATCCTCCTCTGTAAATGACTTGCTTTTCATAAATTGATATGTGGAAAATGATGCTATAAAAATAAATAAAATTATCGATATAACTGCTGCCATATAGAATTGACTTTGATCATTGGTTAATTTAAATATCCAGGTTATTAAAATATCTGTTTCTCCTGCATATCTGAGAGCTGAATTTGTCGGACTTCCGTTTGTCAACAGGTATATTGCTCCAAAATTATTAAAATTATATGCAAAAGTTAAGATTAATACAGGTGCAGTCTGAAATAATAATAACGGCAGTGTTATCTTACGAAATTGAACCCACTTAGATGCACCATCAATCTCTGCGGCTTCATAGATTGAACTTGAAATGTTAGTCAGAGACCCTGAGAGTAACACCATAAAATACGGTGCCCCGAGCCACGTATTGATGAGTATCAAACTAACTTTTGCCAGTAATGGATCGGTAAAAAAAGGTATTTTATCAAATCCGAAACTGACAATTAAATTATTAATAGGTCCAATTCCGCTAAATAATAACCTGAATACCAACAGAGAAATAAATGCCGGTACAGCATAGGGCAGGATAAATATAGTTCTCCAAAACCCCTTGAATTTAATATTTTTTCTGTTCATCATAAGTGCCATGATAAGCCCACACGAATAATTTAACAGCGTTGACAGGGCGGCCCATATGACCGTCCAACTTCCGATTTTTATAAATGTTTTACTCCAAATTTTTAATTTAAAAATATCTATAAAGTTCTTAAACCCTACCCAGTCCACTAAGTTTCTAGGAGGGATATGATCTGGTGCTGAATAATTTGTAAAAGCTACCAGGACCGTTACCATTATCGGTAACAAAATGAAAAATAAGACACCCAGTGTAGCCGGTGTTAACATTATAGACACAAAGCTGCGATCATATACCTTTATTAAATATTGTTTTGTTGACATATAAGATTTACAATTGTCCATCTCATGTCCTATTCTTTTGGCATCTTTAATATTCCATATATATAACCCCAACAAAATAAACAACATTATAATAGTTACAACACCCTCAATCAGTAAAAAAACTGAGTGATCTCCCTGTATAATTTGGAATCCATTCATTTTCTGAGTAGTTTCCCCCAGTGTTACAACACCCCAAATTCCTTTTATAATCCTTGGTATTTTTATAAGATATAATAATTCAATTATAAATAAAACTATTCCCTTAAGAAAATATTTATTATATAACTGTCCCAGTCCCATAAAAAGACAAGACAGCAACATTGATCTTTTTTCCCTATTCATCTCCTACCTCTTTTCTACATATTATTTGAGCACCTGGCAGGTGCTCGTTAAATTTATAATTATTTTCTAGTTTCCATCTGTTCCTTTATGATCTTAGTCATATTTTTTAACCCTTCTTCAGTTGTTACCTTTCCATTCCAAATATCTGTAACTGCTGCTCCTGCTGGTTCCCATATTAATCCCATCTCAGGAATCGCCGGCATAGGCACTGCATATTGAGCCTGCTCTAAGAAAGCTTTTGTATATTTGTGGTTAATAATCTCAGGTGCATCGATTAATGCCTTAACTGGCGGCAATTGGTTGGTCATCTTAAATCTCTCGATTAACATCTCATCAGAAGTTGCAAATTCAGCGAATAATTGAGCTGCCTTTGGATATTTAGTATATGAGTTTACCAATAAAGTTCTGATCCCGGAAAAAGAAGCCGGGTGTTTCCCGTCAAATGTAGGAATTGGTGCAACATCAAAGTTAACTCCTGATTTCTCTGCTCCTTCTAGTCCCCATGGCCCGTTTATAATAGCAGCTACTTTTCCTTCTGCAAATAAACCTGTCATAGCGTCATAACTTACATCTCCTGCATTTTCAACTGAGATGGGTTTTAGTAATAACATCTCATTTATTCCCTTTATAGCTCCTGCATTATCTAAACCTATATCGTCAGCATCTGTACCATTTTTTCCGAAAACATATCCCCCATCCATAGCCATGAACATATGAGCATAATAAAAGTTAGAAATGTCCCAGAAAATTCCAAATTTATTTTGAGATTTATCTGTAAAATTTTCTCCAAATTTAATTAAGTCTTCAAATGTCTTTGGAGCTTCAGTTAAGAGATCCTTGTTGTAGTATAGAGCATAAGTTTCGATAGCCATGGGGAATCCGTAAACCTTTCCTCCGTTTGTTACCCCTATACTTGCAGCCGCTAAAAAGTCATTTTTTACCCTGTCAGCACTCAATAAATTTTCCATGATAAGCCCTGATTGAACTAAGTTTCCAATCTGGTCATGAGGTGCAACAAAAACGTCTGCTGCTGTTCCTGCCGGTCCGTCTTGAATTACTTTATTTTTAATAGTAGATATATTATTTTCTTCTAAAACAACATGTACTCCATATTTTTCTTCATATTTTTTTGCTGCAAATTTAATATATTCTCCAACTGTTCCCTGTGATTCCCATATCTTTAATACTGCGCCTTCCTCTGGTACAATTTCATTAGTTGCTGTCGTTTGAGCAGTCTCTGCTTCTTTAGGTGTTTCTTTATTTTCTTCCTTTCCCCCGCATGCCATCATTCCAAATGATAAGATAAAAATTGTAATTCCTAAAATAATTCTCTTCATTTTTTCCCCCTTTTAAAGTTTTTGGAAACGTTTCATTTTGTTTCTGATATAAGTTTAATTCATTTCTTCAAAAATGTCAACCATTTAGTATCAAAATGATACAAAACATTTTTTAAACGTTCATCTTCATCATTTTGTGAGTTTTAAAGGTATAGTATGAAGCATCATACAACAAACTCATAATATGTCTAAGAGGAATTTTTGTGGAAAAAAAAAGCATTTCAATTTATTGAAGTGCTTTTTTAGTGGTTTTTTATATTTTTACAGACTACAGTTTTAAAATATAATCTATTTTTTAATTTATACAGTCATTGATCTTTTTCTTATACTCGGCAGTGTAGAAGCTGCTATGATAAAAATCATTCCTGTCATCTTAATAATCCCAAGTTCTTCTCCGTATATGAAAAAACCCAGACAACTAGCTACTATTACCTCAAAGTTAGCTACTATACTTACCCTTACAGGGTCTAAATATTTAATTGCCTTTATAAAAAATAAATGTGATAAAATAGTTGGAAAAAAAGCAAATCCTAATCCTAAAAGGATCAACAATTTATCTTGAAATAAGTTTTTTAGGCTTTCTTGGGGATTTATTTGAGGCACTATTACCAAAACACCGGCTACAAAACTATAAAACATAAGGGTATATGGATCTATTTCTTCAGGAAGATTTTTATTGAAGATAGGTAAAATTCCATAGGACATAGCAGCCAATATACCCAGGATAACTCCTACAACATCCCCATTAAAATGATCTATGGAACCATTGGTAACTATAAAAAAACATCCTGTAAAACATAAAATTATAGAAATAATATTTTGTTTACTTAGTTTAATTCCATTAAATATTCTGGCAAATAACATGGTAAAAATAGGAGCAGTATAGAGTAAGATAACCCCTGTGGTAATCCCTACCCTCACTATAGAACCAAAATAAAATAAATTAAACAATCCCTGACTTATTACTCCTACTAATAAACAGAACATCAGTTTTTTCCCGCTTATTTTAAATTTTTTCCTGTCACTAAAAAAAATATATATAAACATCAGAATACCTGCAAAAAAAAGTCTAAAAAATGAAATCTCATAAGAATTAAATCCTCCATCCTTCAGATAAGTTACCACTATTCCTAAAGATCCCCAAAATGTTGCTGCTAAAATTACAAATATATATCCCACTAATCTCCTCCTGCTAAATCCCCACTAGATTATCACTCCTTCCATTTTAGCAAAAAAAAAGTGAAATAACCATTAATATTATTAATATATATTGTACAAGTAAATTGCATATTATTAAAAATATGATATAATAAACTCATAATGTGTCTGGGGGGAATTTTTGTGGAAAATAAAGGTATCGTAAAAAAAATTGAAGGAAAAAACCTATATATAGAATTATTTAGAGACAGCTCTTGTGCTCACTGCTCCGGCTGCGGGAAAAAAGATAAAACCATAGCCGACCTGTATCACTATGAACTCAATGAGGATATAAAAATAAATGTAGGAGATCTCATAACCTTTGAGATCAATAATAAATTCATCTTGAATTTAGCTCTTCTCATCTATATCCTGCCTGTAATTTTAATGGTTCTCAGTTATATCGTAGCTGCTAAATTAGGTGCCAGTGAAGGACAGGGAATAGTAGTCAGTTTCACCACTCTGGTTGTATCATTTTTAGGTTTTTATATCTTTGATAAAAAAACCGGAAGTAAAATGATAAAAGAGGAGATCTCCATCAAGGAAGTTACTCCTTCAGATGAGATAAAGATTACAAGCTGCGGGCCAAAGGAATAAATAAAAAGAACCCTTAAAACCATAAATGGTTTAAGGGTTCTTTTTTAGTTTAGTTCAAATGTAATGTTAGATGTGTTAATTGGTACTTTAGGACTTCTTGCTCCCATTCCAGCAGTTTTATTAGCAAAAGTGATACTAAAGAGTAATAAAACACCTATAAGTATTAGCCATTTTTTTTCATCTTTCCCCCTTTAAATTTATAATTGTATTTTCCGAATAAGAAGATTAGCTTCGTATTCTAGAGAATTATTTATATAAAATTTTAATATATACAGAAAAAAATCGTAACACATCATTTTCTTGGGTATTTCACAGATTATTTTTATTAATTCCTGCTGTTTTAATGGCTGATGACCATAGAGTAAAACAAGTTGCTTGATAGAATCTAAATATTTAATTGAGTTAAAATGAAGATCATTAAAATTTATAGGAAATGAAATTTCTTTTTCAAATGCATTGACAGCCTTATTTGTCTCTCCTAAATATAGATAAGATAATCCTAGATTCCAATAAGTTTGATACAATGTTTCGTTTTTTAATTCTTTAAGTATATTTTCGAGTTTATTAACAGTAATTTTTACCAGCATTTCATTTTTCATTTCTTTAGCACAAGAAATAATATTGGTATAACAAATTTCTAAATCATTATAATTTAATGGATCACTTACACTTTTTTTAAAATATTCAACGGCTTTTTCATATTCTCTTAAGTTTTGATAACAAACACCTAGATTTTGATAAGAATTATAGTAATGCTTTGTAATCTCCTGCATATCAATAACAACTTCAAAACATGAGATAGCTTTACTCCATTTTTTAGTTTCTAAGAGACTCACACCAGTATTATAGGCTAAGAGTGCTTTTGTTTTATACGGAGCTCTATCGATCTTCTTCTGATATTTCAGGTATATTTTATAGGGAAGTTCTGTTTTTTCCAATCGAATTACCTCAATTAAGATAGAATAGAAAAAAACAGAGCAGGAAAAGTTGTTTAATAGATCGTAATAGATATTTAAAGCTTTTTCTTTCTTACCCATCCTTTGATTATGTTTGGCTATAATATACCGGTATTTACAGCTGTGAACTTCTTTTTCCCGTCCAAACAACTCTATCTCTTCCTGCTTTTCTTGGAAATAGATACTTTTATTTATAAGACTTTCAACAATTAATTGATCCAGTTCCTGCTGGGGAGTAATATACAATTCTTCCATAATAATAATCTTATCTATATTTCTTTCTTGAAAAATTCTATTGAAAGAATCAACCAACAAAGGTATATGTTTTTCTTTAAAAGAATTATGTCCTTTTTTTATTTTAGTGAGATAAGTGGCACTAATTCCTTTACACCCCAGTTCTTTTAACGTTATTTTATGTGTTTTAGCTATTTTAAAAACTTTATTTTCCATGTGACCTCCTAAAGTGTATCGATATTTTACATAGAACATTCAATTATTGCAAACAAAATTCAATTTATAGCAAAAATTGAATAAAAAATCACTTAAAAATTCAGTTTTCATGTTTTTTTGAAAAAAATTGATAGATTAGGTTTAAAAAGATAAGATACTACAGTAACACTTAGGAGAGAGTTATAAAGAAATCTCATACAGAGGTACTCCCGATCATGATTCGGAAAGACTTCACTAAAAATTATAGGATGTGAATTAGATGAAAAAAAAGATTGATGTGTTTGTATTAATTGTTATGATTATTTTTACATTAGTAAATTTAATGATTGTATCAATTGAGCCTTTAATAGAAAATCCCATTTTATTAAAGGTATTAGATTTATTTACAAATTTTGGAAATATAATAGTAATAATTAAATTTACTAAAGATCCTAATTATAGATTTGGTTATTTATTAAGTGCTGTTTTCGCTACAATAATTTCTAATTTTTTTATATTTTACTTTATAGATAACTACTCTGGGATTTCAAATTTATATTGGATAATATTTATTCAAGGTTGTATTAATGCTGTTCTTTATTCATATTTTTATCAATTATTTAAAGAATATTCACACAAACGGATGAAAGAAGAAAAATTATTTAAGCATGAAAAATAAGCTTGTCGCGAAAAAGATGTATTAATAATAAAGATTATCTGGAAGAGAAATAAAAAGAGAGATTAAAGCTAAAATGGAAGAATGAAAAAAAGAACTCCATGGAGTTCTTTTTTTATTTTTCCCTATACTACTAAACTTAAAAGTGAAAGTCCGCCTATTGCCCATAAAACCGGAGAAACTTTATTGTGTTCCCCTGTTCCCACATGGACTACGATAAATGATAAAAATCCAAAACTAAGGCCGGTACTGATACTGTATGTAAGGGGCATCATTATAACCGTAGCAAAGACCGGCAATGCTGTTTTAAAATCATGGAGATCCAGCTCCTTTAGATTTTTAAACATGTAGATCCCAACAATAATCAGAGCCGGTGCTGTGGCATAAGCCGGCACAATCCCTACAATTGGTGTAAATAATAATGAGAGTAAAAACAATATCCCTATTACCACCGATGCTAATCCTGTTCTGGCTCCTGCTGCTATCCCTGCTGTGGTTTCCGACAGTGTGGTAACTGTACTAGACCCTAACAACGATCCTACTATTGTAGAAGCTACATCTGTATGGATCATCCTTCCCAGTGATAGGATATTTCCATCTTCGTCTTCCATTCCCATCTCCTTGGCACAGGCGATAAGAGTTCCCAATGAATCAAACAGATCTACAAACATAAATGAAAATATCGGCCCGATCAGTGCAAATTTAAAGGCTCCAACTATATCTAATTTAAATGCAATAGGTGCTATTGACGGCGGCATAGAAATTATATGTGTAGGAAGGTCTACTACTCCTACTATCATTCCTAAAACAGTAGTGGTAATCATACCAATCAGCATTCCACCCTTTATTCCTCTAAGCTCCAAGAGAGCCGACACCATGATTCCTATCACTCCCAAAACAACTGTGGGAGTAAATTTCCCCAACGACACAAATGTTGCCGGGTTCGCTACGATGAGTCCCATACTTTTTAAACCTATAAAAGCTATAAAAAGTCCGATTCCAGCTGTGGAAGCTATCTTCAGTTCCACAGGAATTGCCTGTGCTATCCTCTCTCTTATCCCGCCAATTGACATGACTAAAAAGAATAATCCCGATATAAAAACAACACCCAATGCCGTTTCCCAGGGGATTCCTTTCCCAATAACCAATGTATAGGTGAAAAATGCATTAAGTCCCATCCCAGGTGCTAATCCCAGTGGTGCATTTGCCCAAAAAGCTGCTATCAAACTACCAATTGCAGCACTTAAACATGTAATAGTGATAAGAGCGCCCTTATCCATCCCTGTATCTGCCATTATGGAAGGATTTACAAATATAATATACGACATAGTCATAAATGTAGTAAGCCCTCCAATAACCTCTTGCTTTACACTCGTTTCCCTTTCGGTCAACTTAAACATTCTCTCTAACATTCTGCTTCCCCCGTCCTTAAATTTTTAGTAGATATAATCTAATAATTTTATAGTCTGTTAAACTAAAAAAGGTTCTATTTTCCATATGTTTCAGGAAAACAGAACCTCTATATATATTAAAATATTAGGTATCTATCTTCTTATAGTCAGCTGTTTAAGGTAGCTGGTAGAAACTTTTCGCCATATCCGAAATTTATATAAGATTTTGATTTAGAAGATTATATCATTTTTTTTTTAAAATTACAAAACATTTCATTTTTAAATATAGCATAAGTTATTTCAGTTTTTTTTTAACCGGTAATTTAATTGATTTATTTCAGACCATTCATCATGAGTTGTAATCCAATCGTTATACTCTAAACTTCAATAAAAGCTTTTAAATTTAATGGATCAAGTAAAATTTTTACTATATTGAGATTGCTAGGGACAGCAGATATCCACCTAATAGTAAAAAAGAAAGTTTTTCTTTTTTATAATACAGACCTATACTAAAGATACCTTGGGTTAAAACAGCTGCACCAGCAATAGAAAAGTTAAAACCTTCTAAATAATTATAGAGACTTCCCCTGGATATAAATTCAACTATCATAAGGGCAGCCAGATTGAATAAGTTGCTCCCTAAGATATTTCCCATAGCCATCTGAAAATCTCCTTTTTTTACTGCTTCTGTAGAAACTATCAATTCCGGAAGGGAGGTGGAAACAGCCAATAAAAAACCTCCTATTATTGATTGTCCTAAGAGAATACCCATTATTGGAGTAACAGCTAACTTATCTGCAGTTTGAGATAAAATATATCCTAAAATAACCACCCCTGCGGAATCGATTAAAAATATTTTTAATGGTTTTTTTATTTTCGTATAATCTAACTTCTTTTTTTCTTCTTCACTTCCACCTTGGGATTTCATAAAGAAAATATACCCAAGGAATATAAAAAGTATAAATGGACTTTGTCCTAGGATCTCAAATTCTTTAAAAAGTGAACCTAGTATAAAAATACCACTTAAAAATAAAGTGAGAACGGATAACTTTAATCCCTCCTTTCTATCTATATTTTTAATAAAAATAAATTTCCTTAAGATGATAAAATCTAAAATAAAAACTATAAAGACGTTGAAAGTATTGCTTCAAAAAATATTAGCTACAGCCATGGTTTGATTTCCCAGATTAGTAGAGGTGATCCCAGTGACTAACTCTGGTAAGGATGTGATAGATGCAAGTAAAACTACTCCTACCCATGAGGATTCCATCCCCAGAAATTTTCCCAGGTTGTCCCCTGAATGAGTGAGCCTTTTAGCAAAAAATACCATCCCGTAAGCAACGATAAAAAATAACATTAAATAAACCATATTTATTCCTCCTTTTTTATAGATCAAAATAAAAAAAGAGACTTCTGCTAGAAAAAAATTCTAACAAAAGTCTCACCATATACTGCAGTATATCGATAGGTCCAGGCCTTTAAAGCCATGCATGTTGAACCTACCTGCTCTATTGAGCCGGTTACTCCCCTTTGATCATTATCATGAAAAATAATACCATATTAATTTTTTATAATCAACAAATATTTTTGGTAAATTACAGGTTTAATTGTCCCTAGCTGATAAATACTCATTTTCCATTTCTATGCTCGTTAAACCTTTGAATATTTTTACTTACTATATCTTTCTATCTTTTCTCCTCTAGGTATCCATAGTCTTACTGACTATTTGCATTTAAAATTCCTATACAACTTAAGAATACCTTAAAAAAGTTTTTTATCTTTATGGTATAATAATTTCAAAGTCCATAATAAAATATTTGCCACAGGCAGGAGGTAAAGTTATGAAAATATTAGTAACTGGAGGAGCCGGGTATATCGGATCCCACACAGTGATAGAATTATTGAAGGAAAACTATGAGGTAGTTATTGCAGATAATTTTTCCAACAGTAATCCAAAGGTCTTGGATCGAATAAAAGAGATTTCAGGTAAGGAATTTAAGTTTTACGAAATAGACCTGTTAGATAAAGATAATTTAGACAAAGTTTTTGTAGAGAACAAGATAGATGCTGTAATTCATTTTGCAGGATATAAAGCTGTAGGAGAATCTGTAGCCAAACCCATTGAATATTACCACAATAATTTAACCAGTACATTTGTTTTATGTGAAGTAATGAAAAATCACGGTGTTAAGAAGATAGTCTTCAGTTCTTCTGCAACTGTATACGGATTAAATAATACCTCTCCATTATTGGAGACTATGCCCCTCAGCACTACAAACCCCTATGGGAGTACAAAACTTATGATAGAGCAGATCCTAAACGACCTGTATATCTCTGATGATCAGTGGGGAATTGCCCTTCTGAGATACTTCAACCCCATCGGAGCTCATGAAAGCGGAAGGATCGGGGAAAATCCAAATGGTATCCCGAACAACCTAATGCCATATATCACCCAGGTAGCTGTGGGGAAAAGGGAAAAACTAAGTATCTTTGGATCTGACTACGATACCCATGACGGGACCGGGGTCCGGGACTATATCCATGTAACTGACTTGGCTGTCGGACATATCAGAGCACTGGAAAGATTCCAGGATAATACTGGTGTAGAAGCATACAACTTAGGAACTGGAAACGGAATCAGTGTTCTGGATCTGGTAAATGCATTTATGAAAGTAAATGATGTAAAGATCCCCTATGAATTAGTAGGCAGACGAGCCGGGGATGTAGCTACCTGTTATGCCAACTCTGAAAAAGCTTTAAAGGAATTAAACTGGAAAACTGAAAAAACTTTAGAAGATATGTGCAGGGATTCTTGGAAATGGCAGTCCAATAACCCGGAGGGATATTAAGATGAAAATATTTGTTATGTCAGATATCCATGGTTCAATATACTATCTGGAAAAGGCATTGGAATGTTTTAAAAGGGAGGAGGCAGATTATATTCTCATATTAGGGGATATCCTCTATCACGGTCCGCGTAATCCTCTTCCCAGAGATTATAACCCTAAGTTAGTTGCTGAAAAATTGAACCTGTATAAGGATAAGATCATAGCTACGAGAGGTAACTGTGACAGCGAAGTAGACCAGATGCTTTTAGAGTTTCCTATTATGAGTGATTTCACCAATCTATTTTTAGGGGGTAAGCGTATCTTTGCTACCCACGGTCACTTATTTACAGAGGAAAAATTTCCCATAGGTAAGGGAGACATCCTCATCTCCGGCCACACCCACCTGCCATTAGCAGAAAAAGAAGATATCTATATATTTAACCCGGGATCCATTGCCCTTCCAAAGGGTGGTAATCCTAATTCCTACGGAATTTTAACTTCTTCCTCCTGGGATATTAAAGATCTGGACGGTCAAACCTTAAAATCCATTTTATATTAAAAAAAAAATCCCAAAATAGTAATCTACTATTTTCAGGGATTTTTTTAATTTGTATCCTCTTCATCTTCATTTTTAGTTTCAATACTGTCGGTATATTTTCGATCCTTTAAGATATAGTATACCAAGGTCAATACCAACTTGGCACCATTATCTGTTATTTTTTTAAATACCCCATGTTTTTTAGTAGCGACCAGATGAAGTTTATATCCTAATCTTAAAATTTTAAGAACATATTTGTCATCTTCCTCATAGGGTGTAAATACCAGTAGTGCCGACAAATAAAATATTATAATAGCCAATACTACCAATAACAGCGTAATATACATCATCACAATCACCTCCTAAGTCTATAATATATATATATACTATATTCTTCCCGTTTTTCCTATAAATTCAAGGAATTATTTCTGGATTATTCCTATAACAGAACCGTTATCGTACTTTATTCGAACATTTTCTTTATCTATGATGTTGCTCATACAAAGGGAACTGGATCTGGGAATATCAGCCCTGTCCAGAGGATAGATAAATCCTTCCAACGTCAACGAATCTATTGGCGTAAGAGGGATGAAGGAAATAGTTTTTCCCCTCTGACCACAAATTTCCATGTCTTTTTTCACCCAAAATATTACCTCATTCTCATCTTCATAGGTGATATTTTGGTATTTTTCCAAGAGGTTAAGGTTAGTTAAAAAATGATCTGTTCGTCCCCCTGATCCTCCCAATATTATAACATTTTTGTACTTAACTGTCACTTTATCTAAAATTAACTCCCCATCTGTAAAATTTTTAGATCCAGGAAATTTCTCAAATTTTACTCCTAAGTTTTTATAATGAGATCTTGCCTCCTCTGTGATAGAGTCCAGATCTCCCAATATCAGTTTGGGAATTACTCCTAAATTATAGGCATGATTTGCCCCCCCATCTGCACAATATATATCATACTCACTGTATTTTATATTCTTATAATAGTCTGCCTTTAAATTAACCCTTCCGCTTAAAAATATTATCGCTTTTTTTTTCACACTTTTACTCCTCTTGATCTTTTGCCATATTTACCTCTATAAATACAGGCAGATGATCTGATATTATCTTTCTTATCTCCCTATGGTTGTTGTCTGTAAAATCTACTACCCCGCTCCTACCTGTATACCAGCCTTTCATCAGTTCATAGGGGTAAAAGATGTGATCATAACTGGATACCAATCCATTTTTTCCTATAGTTGTCTTTTGATTGGGAGGTATTGCATCAACTATCAGATCAGAATGCTTTAAAAAACCGGAGAAAGCATGATCATAGGAAGGGATATTGAAATCTCCTCCAATTATAACTATATTTTTTTTATTTTCTCTATCATACTCTTCTTTAAACCAGTCATATACATCGGTCATCTGCATAGCTTCCAGCTGCCTCTCTGTTTTCTTATCTCCAAATATGGAATGTACCAAAATATAGGTGAACTCAAACTCTCCTATTTGAAATTTAGCCCCATATGGCTCCCTTATAAAGCTTTTTCCCCTGTCTTCTTCCGGATAAAATTCACCTTTTTTCAGGAGTTTTACCCTGTCTGTCCTGTAAATATATGCAAAATATTCCCGGTATTTCCTGCTCCCCACTGCATAGGGTGAAATATGGTATCTCCACTCTACCCCTGTCTGGGCTTTCAGTTCATTGGTCAGTTTTTTAACTGCATCTTTTTTCATAACCTCTTGGATTCCTGCCAGATCAAAAAGGGATATGATACCGGCGATTCCCTCTATTTTTTCCTGACTGTGATCGTTTTTCCACCCCAGATGGAGAGTGTTAAAACTGGCAATATTCGCCGTTGATCCAAAGGCAAATATACCAACAATCATAAATATTACTATTAATTTTAATATTTTTTTCAAAATTATCCCTCCCAGCGGCCTGGCTTATCTTTCTGGCGTTCTCCCCCTCGACAATCGTAGAAACATATCTATTTTAATTTAACTTCTGTTAAAAAAAACCTAGAAAATTAAAATTTTCTAGGTTTAAAAATCTCTTACTTGGCTCTTTCTACGTATTTACCTGTTCTTGTATCTATTCTGATTAATTCATCCATTTCAATAAATAATGGAACCATTAATTCATATCCAGTTTCAATTGTAGCAGCTTTAAGTGCTTTTCCTGTAGTATCACCTTTTAATCCAGGCTCTGTATAAGTTACTCTGAATACCATGTGGTTTTCTAATTCTACTCCTACCGGTCTTCCTTCATAGAATAAGATATCGATGATAACTTCTTCCTTTAAATAGTTTACAGCACCATCCAGGTCTTCTTTTTGTAATCCGATTTGCTCAAATGTTTCCTGGTTCATGAAGTTATATTCTCCACCGTCTTCATATAAAAACTGCATAGACTGCTTATCTAACATGATGTCGTTCATCATATCAGATGCCTTTACTGTAGTTTCACTTATCCTTCCACTGATAAGATCCTTTACTTTAAATGTAATTTCTGGTGCTCTTTGTCTCTTTCCAGATGTTGATTGGAATCTCTCTGCCTTTAATATTAAAAATGGTACTCCATTATCTTCAAATGTACTTCCTGCTCTTAATTTATCTGCTGATTTCATCTTTTATTCCTCCATATTATTTTATCTTTTTTCCTGCCTGCTAATCTTTTCAGATTATCATTTTTAATTAATTATACAATAATTCAGAAGAATCTACAAGTAAAATAAGGCTTATTTATGCCTTTCATGGAAGGTTATCAGGTCATATATATCTTTTTTTATATAGGGACTTCCAACCTTCTTTCGAACTTTTTTCCATAAATCTTTAAATTTTTCAAAATTCATCCTTTTTATAATTATAATCGATTCCTTTAAATATTTTATATCTGCCTTGCTCATTCCCATCCCGTGGAGGAGGTTTTTTTTGATCTTATAGTAATTTTCATTATCTAATTCAAGACCATTATAGTAAAATCCTAAAAATTCATCGGATAAATTGTTTTCCTGATAGATAACTCTCCTGACCTCAGTAGCTATATAATCAATACTCAATTCTCTTCTTATCTGCCCTCTGTCTTCACCTTCAAAATTAAAGAAGGGTAAAAATACCGAGTACATATGATAACTTCTTATGGATTTGGTAAATGCATACATTTTTTTTAGAAGGGGGTGTAATTTTTCCTCTGTTCTAACCAATCCTTTATCTATTTCATAGGTACTTCCTAAATGCGGATAGAGTGTAATTGTAAAATCTTCAGAATGAACAAAATTAATTACATGTTCATCATACCTATTATTTTTTTTAAATTTTTTAATAAATTTTCTTGCTCTGATCAATTCCTCATAGATCATATCTTCATTAAAAAAGTCATCTATAAAAACTTTAGGACTTATTATCAATTCATTTTTTTGTTCACCTTTTTTATTAAAGAAAGGCAGGAGGGGTTTATTAGCTACTGTAAATAGACTCTCTAATCTTTTCTTCATATCCTCATCCAATTCCACTTTAAACTCTAATTTAGATATTTTTTTTATACTCTCTTTATCTTTGATATAATTGTTTTTTTTCAAAAGTTTAAAAAGGTAACTATAGTAATAACTTTTTATCCTTTTATACAGAATTTTATTATTTTTTAAAGATGGACATTTCCTCTCTGCTATAGAGTCAAACTCTAAAAAATCCTCTAAACTTAAGATCCCCACCTTATTGATCCCAAAAGCATTCCAGGTATAAACCTTTGGGATCCCATAGTCTTTTAAATCGGAGATTAATGCAACATATTGAGCTATTCCTCCACCCAGGGAGTGCCCGGTCAAAGCTATACTTTTGTGTTCTATTTTTAAAATTTCTTTATAAAATTCTACTCCCTGTTCCAGCTGTTTTGGTTTCTTATCCACACCTATCAGGAGATCTGTTTCTATAAAATCTTTATATGCTTCGCCAAATGAGCTGACTTCTGTACCCCTGTAGGAGATGACTATCTGTCCGTGTTTTTCAAAAGCTATAGCATAGAAGCCTGTTTTTTCTGTCCCCTGTCTATAGGTATCATTCATTATGCCTATAACTTTCCATTCACATAAAAAAGTATGAAATGTTTTTTCAAATATTTCCCTTCCCCCATAGGACCAGACCTCATTGGGAAAAGAAAGCAGTCTTTCTTTAGATTTATTGTTTAAAAACAATATTTCCTCCAAAGAAAAGCCTATATCCTCATCTTTAAAATCACCATATGAAAGACCACTGAGAACTAAATAGTCTAATTCTGTTATCATAATTCTACCACCTTAAAATATCAATTTTAATAAAATATACGTAACAAAGGTTCCTAAAATACTTCCTGCAAGGACCTCTTTGGGAGAATGAATCCGCCCCTCTATCCTGGACTGAGCCACTAAAAGAGCTATCCCAAAAGTTAATATTGTTACCACTATATTTTCTGTGGCGTAGGAGACTCCTATCCACAATCCAAAAGCCAGGGCAGAATGCCCGCTGGGCATACCTCCATGCAGCAATTTCCCTCTTTTATAATAAGATTTGATTATAAAGACTCCTATTATTACTATACACAATACAAATAAAACAGTGTCCACATAGGAGGATTTCAACAGTCTAAAGATCTCAAATGTATCTTTCTTTATTTTTTTACTAAAAATTATATAACCTATAACCAGAGCATTGAGAGATACTACAAGTACCGCTCCTGCTGCTACATCTTTGGCTTTTTTAGCCAGCGGATGGTACCTGGTTGTAGTAATATCTACTGCAGCCTCTATAGCAGTATTCATAAGTTCAGCAAAGAACACCAGGGATACTGCAAAAGACAGGCTTTTTAAATCCGATCCTGTCACACCAAACATAAGGCTCAATATAGCTACCAGGATAGCCATAAATATATGAACCCTCATATTTCTTTCTGTTTTTATAGCTGTAACTATTCCCTCCAGAGCATAGTTTATACTTTCACTGAATTTGCCATTTTTAGTTATTTTTTTTGTCATAACTCACCCTCATTAACTTTATATATCTCTGCTATACCCGTGTTTTTTTAGGATCTCTTCCTCTTTTTTTCTCATTACCTTCTTATCTTCATCCTCAATATGATCATACCCCAACAGGTGTAAGATCCCGTGAGTTAATACATAGTAAAACTCCCTTTTAAAACTATGGTTGTAATCGCTGGCCTGATCTTCCACCCTTTCCAGAGATATCACTATATCACCTAGAGTCAGATAAGGCCCCAGTTGAAAGTCATCTTCATTATCTAAATAAGCAAATGAGATTACATCTGTAGGCTGATCTTTCCCCCTGTAATCCCTGTTTACTATCTGTATATTTTCGTTATTTGTCAATAAAAGCGACATATATACATCCCTTTCATTGCTGTACTCGTCCTCTATGACTGTTTTTATGTAATCCTCTACAGTCTCTACATCTATAAATTCATCATAACCTTCTATACCCTTAGTTAATTCTACCGTTATATTCATAAGAATATTTCCTCCCTGAAAGCTCCCCCGGGAACCGTTTTTTATTTTTTAATCTTTTTTTGTCACGAATTACACAAATAAACACGAATTTTATAAGCATTTTTTTGGCACAAACCTCTATGGATCAAAAAGCCCTTTAACATAGACTAGATTCTTCTTTTATTTAGACTTTTAAGCGAAGTTTATAGTCGTCCAGCTTCCACAGTAAATACCTTACGAGTTTCGTCGCCCCCACTATGCCCGTCAGGGATCCCACTAAGAAACGGGAATCACTGGTACTTGCCCGCTAAGACAAGATGGTTTTAGCTTCGGTTTCTCTTACGAAGAGAAACCATAAAAAAGAAGAGTATAAACCTTCTTGACTTTCTTTCGCCTATTTCTTGTGTCAAGACAAGAAACAGACCCGTATTAAAGAGGGACTCTTTAGAACCTTCGATTCATGATTATTAAAATTATTTATACTCAATTAATAACTTTAAATATGTGTCGCAGATTACACAGATTTTAAATCCGAATAACCCAATTTCGGTTTTCTATATAAAGTTCTTCCTTTTGATCAAGAGGAAGATGTCCGATAGGACAAAAGGAGTCTAGCTTCCAGTTATTACTTCTGCCCCGGATATTTTATCCTCACATGGTGGATACTCATGAGTATCTTTGTAAAACTCTGGATTATAATTTCAATCTCTTTAAATGTAAGATCCGCATCTGAAAGCTGCTGCTCCTCTATCTTTGAGCCTATAATTTTTCGGAGCATCTTTTCTATTGTTACCGGTGTTTTTTCATCCAGTGATCTCACTGCTGCTTCAATGGAATCTGCCAGCATTATTACTGCCGACTCCTTGCTTCTGGGCTTTGGTCCGCTGTATCTGAAATCACTTTCCTCTAAATGCGGGTTGCTCTGCTTTGCTTTATTATAAAAATAAGCCAGCAAAGTCGTCCCCTGATGTTCATACATAATATCCCTTATTTCCTTAGGCAGGTTGTATTCCCTTCCCATCTCATCGCCGTCTTTAGTGTGTGATGTTATTATGAGAGTACTCAGACTAGGACTCAGATTATTATGCGGATTTACTCCATCAGCCTGGTTCTCTACGTAAAACTGAGGCCTTTTCATCTTTCCTATATCATGATAATAAGATGCTACTCTGGCCAATACATGGTTACCACCTATAGCTTCTGTAGCCTGCTCCGACAGAGTCGCTACCATCATAGAGTGATGAAATGTCCCGGGAGCACTTACCGATAATCGTCTGAGGAGAGGCTGGGACAGATCCCCTAATTCCAGCAGTTTTATATCTGTCAAAATATTAAAGGTCCTTTCAAAATATGGGAGGAGAGCTATGGTTAACATCCCTGTAAAAGCTCCCGACAAAAATAATACCCCACTTTTAATCAAACTGTCTATAAATTCCATATTCATACCAACTGCCATGGTTAACACTATAAACACCTTAGTCATCCCTATATATATACCTGTATTGATAATATTAGTTCTATTTTTTATTTTTGTAACCAGATATAATGAAACCATCAAACTAAATATTTCTATAACTAAATATTCTATACTAAATCCATTTAACGGAATAGCATAGAGGATCAAAAACCCACCTATAATTAAACTGACTTTTATATTTATCAGGATTCCTAAAAGGATAAATACAGTTTCTATAGGTAAGATATATTTCCAGTTTGGATCTATAACCCTAAAAGATATGATCCCCACAACAAGGGACAGCATTATAGCGCTGTAGTAACTTTTTTTTCTTATTTCATCAAACATAAACTTCGTGCAGATATTTTTAAATATTATGGATAATATAAATAGATAAATAAGGGTCCCCATAAATTTTATTATCTTACTGGTTTTTCCATAAAGTCCTGCATTTTTTAATATGACTACCTTACTCTCTGAAACAGCTTCACCTTTTTTTAAAATTACCGATCCGGCTTTTATACGAATCGGTACATCTTTAACCTGTTCTATCTTTTCTTTGAGCAGTCTTTCAGTTTTTTCACTGTCTAAGATATAGTTCGGTTTGATAAAAGTTTCTATAACACTTTCCTCGTAAAAATCCGAATCCTCAATCTTTTCAAATACATTATTCAGTCTCAATAAATTCCCATCTTTTTTTACTCCGTGTTTATACAAGG
Organism: Psychrilyobacter piezotolerans; assembly: GCF_003391055.1. Lineage (NCBI taxonomy): Bacteria > Fusobacteriati > Fusobacteriota > Fusobacteriia > Fusobacteriales > Fusobacteriaceae > Psychrilyobacter > Psychrilyobacter piezotolerans. The sequence goes on along the minus strand of NZ_QUAJ01000003.1, from coordinate 88,296 downwards.
TTTTTACATCTTTTAAATATTTATCTTTTAGATTATCCAGTTCATAGTCTGGTTTTTCAAATAAATATGTAAAAACTTTAAATGAAATCTTCACATCAAACTCATCTCTTATTTTTTCATAAGCCAGATCTAAGTCTAGATTTTTATTCTTTTTTATTTGTTCAAAAAATATCTCTATCCTCTGTAGGGTTTCTTCCTCTACATTTTCTACACTTATATATTCCTTTTGAGAACTTGTCAGTATCTCAGAAATTATTCTTTCCTTAGCAGCTCTATCGTTATAAACTATATCTGTAGGAGCTATTATGTCCTTTCTGGCCACATCTCCTAAATTCAGATAACCATTGAATAAATATGTATTTGCACTGGCTACAGTAATCACCAAAATTAAGATAAGATATATTACTTTTTCATTGACTACTTCTTTTGTAGATAATCCCGTATCTTTAATTTCTTTTTTTATTTTTTCCTTCTTTTCAAATCCAATTGTCAATCTTCTACCAAAAAGCTCAATTTTTTTCATCATCTGCCTCCAATATCAGCCTATATGATATCATCTTTGTTTTTTATATGAATATTCCTTGTTGGAATTGAGTCTATAAATAGACTTCCATATCGTTTTTTTATAATTCTATTATCTAAAATTGTTATTACACCTCTATCATCACAGCTCCTAATAAGCCTCCCTATTCCCTGTTTAAATTTAATTATTGATTCAGGTATCTGGTACTCCATAAAGGCATTTTTCCCTTCATCATTTAGATTTTCTATGATGGCTTCTACCACTGGATCACTGGGTACTTTAAATGGCAGCTTTACTATGATTACAGAGCTGAGTTTATCTCCTTTCACATCTACCCCTTCCCAAAATGATGCTGTCCCAAAAAGTACAGGTTTACTGCTTTTTTTATACATATCTACCAGTTGATTTCTCGGTGCCTGCCCCTGGATAAACAATTCATATCCTTCCTCTTCCAGTCTGTCCTTTAGCATGAAGTACAGGTAATTCAATGTAGAATATGAGGTAAACAATAAAAATGTATTTCCCTTTGTTCTCTTTATAAGTTTTTCTACAAAATCTTTCACCCCATCTAAAAAACCGCGATCTGTAGGAGATGGCAGATCTTTTGGAATATACACCTTCATCTGCCTGTCATAATCAAAGGGTGAATCAATTATCTTTTCCAGGACCTCCTCATGGAGTCCTATGGATTTTTTAAAATATTCAAAACTGCCGTTAATTGCTATGGTTGCAGATGTAAACACCATGTGTTCCAGGTTAGAATATAAGTTTTCATCCAGTTCATCACTTATTTTTAACGGTGTTGCTACAAATTTTACATTACTCTTTTTTTGATTTAAAGATATCCAGTAGATAAAGTTTTTATCGTCCATCTCCTTTATGAAATTATAGTTGGAAAAATATGTTTCCAGCCTTTCACTATATTTTGTAAAATCACTTATTATTCCTGTTTCATCATCGATATCTTTTATCACACGAATTAAACTCTTCAGCCTTCTCATATATGCATTGTAGGTTAGGAGCATCTCCTCCTCCAGTCCCTTTAATGTTTCCCAATGTTCCCAATGTTTTAATTCTTCCTTTCGCAGACGAAGACTTATATTCCCCTGAGACTGTCCTGCAAAGGCTTCTATAACCTTTAGATAGTACTCGTTCCCACGGTTAGCCAGATCTATGTGCCGGGATATCAGTTCCTCTATGATCTCTTTTTTTATAGAATCATACCCCTTATATTTTATATTTCTCAAATAATTTAATAAACCCGTATACTTACTGGAATCTTTTTTCTTTCCTATATGATGGATATTGTTCATAGTTTTATTGAATGAATATTTAGATGCCTCATAGGAAAAATAATCCCGAGCCACATTTTCTATATTGTGGGCTTCATCAAATACTACCAGATCATAGTCTGGAAATATGGAATAATCTGTATTAAATCCCACTTCCTTTCGAATAGATAGGTCGGCAAAAAACATATGGTGATTGGTGATCAAAACATCAGCTTTTTTCTTCTCCTCCCTGGATTTTAAAAAGAAGCAGCTTTCCTTGAAGGCACACTTGCTCCCTGCACAGATATCTGTCTCACTCATAAATTGTTCCCAAACTATATAATCCACCTCAAATGGGAGTTCTCCTTTATCTCCGTTTTCAGTGGATTTAAACCACTTCAAAACATAACTCACCTGCTCTTTTTGAGAGCTGCTCATATCATCGATCTCTGAACTTCCTCCGATTCCTATATTAGCTGCCTTTCTATTGCACAGGTAGTTCCCCCTGCCTTTGACCAAAACATAGGTGAATTTTTCAGGCAGTAACTTTTTAACTATGGGGATATCTTTGTGGAGGAGCTGCTCCTGTAAGTTTATAGTATTCGTTGTAATTATAACTTTCTTTTCATTTTTTACAGCCCACTCTATACTGGGTATTAAATAGGCAAGGGTTTTACCAGTTCCTGTCCCTGCTTCTACTACAACCTTAGTTTTATTGTTGAGTCCCTCCTCAATGTGTTTAGCCATATGAAACTGTTCTTCTCTATACTCAAAACCCTTAAATATTCCTGCCAAAAGACCTTTTTTCTCAAAGTACGGCCCTATATCTATCTTTTGAATCTCCGTTTTATTTATCTCTACCATGACATAGATATCATCTACAGCATTATTTACAATATATGAAGCTCCGTCTTTTTGATCGGAATACATAGAGGCCACAGCTACATCTGCATCGGAGGGATATAGATAGCCCGAAGGATGGTTGTGGATTATTACTTCCCTTTTCTTCATCCTCTTGAGGAGGGCAGGAACCGATCCTTTATTCCCTCTGGCTATGACCTCTATCTCATCTACTATCCCGTCACTGTTTGGGATACCACGAAAAAACACCTCATTCCCATGGGCGTTCTCAATCTCTTCTTTCATCTTTTCTATTATATTTTCTGAAATTTTTTCTAATATCATTATTTATTCACCTTCTATTCTCCTATTATACCACAAAATAAAAGAAACGTGATTAATCAAAAAAAAGAGGCAATGCCTCTTTTTAAGTTGAAAATTGAATATATATAGTTTAAAGTTTTACTTATATAAACTATATAATATTCTACATCTCTTTTATTTTATATACAGGGGTTCCAAAAATTCAAAACCTTTATTTTTCCCCTTGACAGCTTCTATCATAAAAAGTTTTGAAACTTTGGTATTTTCACTGAATATATTTTGTATCCTCTTTGGATAGAATCCCAATTCCGATAGATTATTTAACAGCTCTACCATCCTCTCGCTCCTATATATCAGTGTCAGACTTCCTCCTGGTTTTAGGAGTCTCCTACTCTCGGTTATCAGTTCCTTTAAATTTAAAGTTATCTCGTGCCTTGAGATGGCTTTCATAGAGCGGGGATTCACCTTTCCATTGGAACTTTTCATATAGGGAGGGTTGCTCACTATATAATCATAGGTGTTCCCCCTGTTTAAATTTTTTATATCTATATTGAGAACTTCTATCTTCTCTGTAAGGTCATTTTTTTCCACACTTCTTTTGGCCATTCCAGCCATCTCTTCCTGGATCTCTACCGATGTTATCTTATCTATCTTGGGATTACGAGACAGGATCAGGGAAATTATTCCCGTCCCTGTACCTATATCCAGAAGCTTCCCGCTTTTAGCAGGGGTAAAAAACTCCGCTACCATGACAGCATCTTCTCCAAATCTGAATCCATCTTTTTTCTGTAAAATAACCATCCCATGATCCAGGGGTTCTAAATTTTCATCTGCTCTCATTATTTTGCTTCCAATCCTTTCATAGCTGCTTCTTCAGGGGTTTTTTTCTTGGATTTATGTTGTTTTCTGGCTTCTTTTTTATCAAAACTTACCTCATCCAAGTTCAGTCTCATTCTGCCTTTCCCCTCTACATCTACATACAGATATTCATTCAATGGATTTATCCCAACGACCCTGCCTTTGCTGTTTTCCACATTTACTGTCTGACCCATACTCGGGCATTTTAACAGGGCATCGGCATATTGCTGATATTCATATTTAATACAACAAAGCAGTCTGCCGCAGGCCCCGGAAATTTTTGAAGGATTTATTACCAGCCCCTGATCCCTTGCCATCTTAATGAGGACCGAGTCAAATTTATTGATATAAATTCTGCAGCAAAGTTCCTTCCCGCAGATTCCTAAGCTCCCTAATATTCTGGCTTCGTCTCTCACTCCTATTTGACGCAGTTCGATTCTAAGCTTAAATATAGTAGCTAATTCCTTTACCAGGTTTCTAAAGTCTATCCTACCCTCTGCTGTAAAGTAGAAGATTAATTTCGATTTATCAAAAGTAAACTCTGTGGCTACTAATTTCATAGGCAGCTCATGTTTTTTTATCTTTTCTTTTCCTATATTATTGGCTTTTTCTGCCTCTGCTTTAAGAGTTTCAAATTGTTGGTTGTCCTCTGCCGTAGCTTTTCTGATCACTGGTTTTAACGGCAATACCAAAGATTCTTCACCCATCATTTTAGGAGCCATATATACTAAACCGATCTCCTTACCTCTGGCAGTATCCACTATAGCCCTGTCTCCTATTTTATAATCAACTTCATCTACTACTTCAAAGTAATATCTTTTTCTGGTTATCTCAAACATGATCCCCAAGATCTTATATTGTTTTTTTTCCTTTTTTTTCTTATCTTCTGCTGCTTTCTTTTCAGCTTCCCATTCTTCATCTAAGATTTCTCTATTTAATTCCTCTTTAGCTTCTTTCTTTTTTGCACAGTTTTCATCACAGGGTTCTGTCCCACAGGGAGCAGGAGCTGGCATAGCTAAGTCTTCCTCTTCAACTTTTTTTTCTTTCTTTATTATTTCTGGTTTAACTATTTCTTTTTTTACAGGTTCCGACTTACTCTTTGCCTCATTTTTTTTATTCTCTACTTTATCTTTAGGAGTTTCATCTATTATTTCTCTACTTAGATTTTTTTTGCTGTTTTTTTCCTTTAATCTCATGGCCATCTTTTCTTCTATAGTCATCTTGTTAGATTTATTCATTGTAGCCTCCTCTATATAATCCCCTCTTCTAGAAAACTATAATATTTTTCCGGGGTTATAATTATATGGTCTAAAACCCTAACTTCCAATGGTTCTAGTATTTTTTTTAGCTTTTTGGTCATCTCAAGGTCTGCCTGAGATGGTTTTGGATTTCCCGACGGATGGTTGTGGGAAAATATAACTGATTTTGCATTATATTTCAGCACACATTTCACTATCTCCCGGGGATATATCTGGCTCCTGTCTATTGTTCCTAAAAATATAATTTCATCTCCTAAATACTTATTGTCAGCACTTAAAAATATAATTTTAAAGACTTCTTTTTCTAAGAGGCCTATACTGCTTTTTAAATAATCATATGCAGCTTCTACAGAGTTTAGAATAGTGCCTTCTCTGAATCTCTCCTTATATAATTTTTTATTTAAATCATTTAGGAGTTTAAAATAAACACAGGTATTTTCGGTTATTCCTTTTATTTTTAACGACATTATCTCATCTTTGGACGCATTCAAGGTCTTCTCCAGCGTTTTAAATTCTTTTAAAAGCTGTTTTGCCGGCTCCTTGGTGTCTTTCATTGGAATAGTATAAAATAATAATGCCTCTAAAATTTCATAATCTAAAAATCCATCTAAACCATTCTTCAAAATTTTAGATTTAATCCTGTCTCTATGCCCTGAATATTCTTTAGATTTCACAGTATTCCTCCTGCTATCCTAAGATTTTATAGACTTCTTTTGGAGTTTTCATCCTTTTCATCACCTCTAAAGCCGATGTTACTATTGGGTAGGCTAGGACTGCTCCTGTTCCCTCTCCCAGCCTCATATTCATATCCAAAAATGTTTTTCTTCCCAAAGTTTTGCTTATTATTACCATTCCTGGTTCTTCACTTCTATGGGTAGCTATCATATAATCCACTGTATTAGGGTCTATCTTCTGGGCAACCAATGCTGCCACACTGGATATGAAGCCGTCTATCAATATTGGTTTGGAGTTAGCTGCACACCCAAGGTAGATCCCTGCCATGCAGGCAATATCCAAACCTCCTACACATCGGAGGATCTCTATGGGATCATTTTCAAAGAGATTATATTTCTCCACAGCATCCTTTATCACCTTTTTTTTCTTCACAAGACCACTATCACTGAGGCCACCACCACGGCCTACAATCAGATCCAAGTTTTCCCCTGTCAATGCATAGAGGATAGCACTGCTTGTGGTAGTGTTTCCTATCCCCATTTCTCCATTGGAAAATATATCATAATCTAAGTTTTCTTCCACAATTGATATTCCTACTTCTATAGCTTTTATGCACTCATCATAGGTCATAGCCGGCTCATATACAAAATTATTGGTTCCTTTCTTTACATTTTTCCTGTATAGATTCGGGTATTTTCTGTCTATTTCCCCTGCTATCCCTATATCTATTAATTTGAAATCAACATCCAATGTATCACATAAAATTCCGATAGCGGCTACCTTAGACAGCATCGCTTCAGAAACAATTTTGGTGTATTCAATAGGGCAGGATGAGACTCCCTCCTCCACTATTCCATTATCTGCCGAAGCCACCAGGTGTAATTTTTTTAAAATAGTATTATCCAGCCTTCCGGTTATTCCAGAGATTTGAATAGCCAGTTCTTCTAATTTTCCCAGACTGCCTAAAGGTTTCATCTTTTCATCCAATATTTTTTTGGCTTCTACGGCTACCTCGGTATTTGCGGGTTTTATCCTCTTTAATGTTGCCTTATATAATTCCATCGACATCTCCTATATTAATCCCCTTTAAGATTGGATATCCATCTGTAAATTCTATAACTATTATTCCTGCGTAATTAGGAGCAAATTTCCAGTATCCATTCAATCCACCAGAAAAATAATGACTTAGGATACAGTTTATTACCCCCCAATGACATACTGCCACTATATTTCCATCAGATAGATCCAGTGATTCTACAAAATTTACACATCTTTCCTGCAATTGCCGGACACTTTCCCCTGTCCGATAGTCATATGTCTGCCAATTTTCTTTCCATTCCACAGCATCTTCAGGATGTTTTTTTAGGATCTCTTCATAGGTAAGCCCCTCTAAGATCCCAAAGTTTAACTCCTTCAGCTCCTCAACAAAATTCAAATCAGATTTTTTTATATTTATTATCTCAGCTGTTTCTGCTGCTCTTTTTAATGGGCTGCTGTAGATTTCTTTATAGTCTATATTAGATAATATCTCCTTCGTTTTCTGAGCCTGGCTCTGTCCTTTTTCTGTAAGTTTAGGATCCAGATGCCCAAAAAAAATATTTTCCATATTTAACTGGCTCTCTCCATGTCTTACTAAGATTAATTTACCCATTTATGGCTCCCACTATGAGTACAATTATTGTAGACATCTCAACTACAGCACCAAGGGTATCCCCTGTTATCCCGCCGATCTTTCTTTCCATCAATTTAGCAAAATATATTCCTAGGATACTTACTACTATAAGGGCGTATATCCCTCTCATCCCTACAAAGTAATATGAAAAAGCTGCCGTTATAACAAATGAGATCAGTACACCTATCATATTCGTTTCCTCTACTATAGATTTCCCCATCCCGCTGGGTCTGGCATATTTTCCTACCCCGCAGTTTAAAGTACTATTAAACCTTGCTATCACAGGCATTACAAGTAAAAAATAGGGTGATTCATCTATAGATATAACCTCTTTTAAAAGCGTTCCCTTCAAAGCAAAATAAATTATCAGTGATAGTGCTCCATTACTTCCAATCCTGGAGTCTTTCATTATCTCCAGCATACGTTTTTTACTTCTATAACTAAATATCCCGTCAAATGTATCCGCTAAACCATCTAAATGCAGCCCGCCTGTAAGTACTATATCTATTAATATTATCAATATTGCTATTACCTCTGGGCTGTCAAAATATTGATTTAAAACTATAAACGAATAGTATAAAATCACCCCTATTATCATTCCAACTATTGGAAAAAATTTCATAGCCTTTCCTAGTTGTTTTGGTTCATACTCCATTTTTGGAGTAGGTATCCTTGTCATAAACTGTAAAAGAAGTAAAAATCCCTTCATCCCATTCCTCCTATTAATTCTCTATTTTAATTTAACCTTGAGCCCTGAAACCACCATATAGGCTTCATGACTTTTTTCAGCTATCCTCTGATTTATCCTGCCTGAAATATCTCTAAAATATCGTCCCAGTGGATATGGCGGCACCAGTCCCATCCCCAATTCATTGCTGACAATTATAAAGTCCCCTCTGTGTGAGTTTATACAAGCCAAGAGATTATCTATCTCTAAAATTATTTTAGCCTCCATCTCATTTACCTCTGAAGGAGTCACCATATCCCAGTCTACATGATTATCCAAAAGAAGGTTACTTACCATATTAGTCAGACAATCCAGGAGAACCACATCACTTCCCATCTTACCTTCTAAAAGTTTAGATATATCTTTATATCCCTCTACAGTTTCCCAATTTTGTCCCCTTTGAATCAGGTGTTTATCTATCCTGTCTACCATCTCATCATCATATGGAATTGCTGTGGCAAGATATGTTCTTGTTTTATAATTATTCAGAGCTATATTTTCAGCCAGTGTACTCTTCCCGCTTCTAGCTCCCCCTGTTATATATATGATTTTTCCCATTGTTCCCCCTATGTACAAGATTGAAGCTCTAGTTTTAGTATATCACTTATAGACCGACATTTCAATTAATGGGAGATCCCTATTATCTCATATAATTTCTCCATATCCACCGATTCTTCTACGACTTTAGCTAATTTATCATATTCCTTTTCTTTAAATTCCTCAAAACTAATTGTAGCATCTATTCCGTCCAAGCCTTTTTGCATCCTTATATTATTTAAGAAACCACGGGTAAATTCTGTATTATCAAAAATTCCATGGATATAGCACCCAATTATATTATTTTTAATAACTCCATTTATATATTTTTCTCCATCTAAAAATATGCCCTTTTCCTTACCATTGGTTACCCCTTGATGGATTTCATATCCCTTTATAGGTTTCCCATAAAGCCCCTCAAATAATCCGTCATCTGTTAATATTTCGCCATGATATTGGAGGGTGTTCTTTGATCTTTCCATGGTAGTAGTAAGGTCTAGTAATCCCAGTCCAGATATTTCACTTACATCCCCTTCTAATTTCTCCGGGTCCTCTATCTTGCCACCCAGCATTTGATACCCGCCACAGATCCCGAATATTATAGTTCCGCTCTTGGATAGTTTTACTATCTTCTCCGCTATCCCTATTTCTTTCAGTTCTTTTAAATCAGCTATTGTACTCTTAGACCCGGGAATAATTATCATATCTTCATTTCCTAAGTCTTCTACCCTGTCAACATACTTTATAGATACATCTTCATACAGGTTAAATGCGTCTAAATCTGTAAAATTAGACATATGTTTTAATTTTATTACCGATACTTTTATATCTTTATCTGTTGTTTTCCTTTTAAATTTATCCGTTACCCCGTCTTCATCCTCTATATCTAATTTTGTATGTGGCACTACTCCTAAAACGGGAACCCCGATAATTTCTTCTAACTGTCTGAGTCCAGGTTCCAATATCTTCACATCACCCCTGAATTTATTTATAACTATCCCCTTTACTCTGGCTCTTTCTTCAGGGGTAAAAAGTGTCATAGTCCCTACTACACTGGCAAATACTCCTCCCCTGTCTATGTCTGCTACCAGGATTACAGGTGAATCTGCCATATGAGCCATTCCCATATTTACGATATCTCCCTTTGTAAGGTTGATCTCTACCGGGCTCCCTGCCCCCTCAATTATGGATATATCATAGTTTGATTTTATATAATCATAGTTTTTTAAGATTTCTTTTTTCAATCCCTCTTTGTACTCTGAATATTTCACGGCTCCCATATTTTCTACAACTCTTCCATTTAAAATCACCTGGGATTTTCTGTTGCTGGTAGGTTTTAATAATATTGGATTCATGTATACCTCTGGTTTTATCCCACAGGCCTCTGCCTGTACTACTTGGGCTCTTCCCATTTCCAGCCCATTTTCAGTTATATATGAATTAAGTGCCATATTTTGTGATTTAAACGGACAAACACTGTACCCCTTCTTATATATCAACCTACATAATGCAGTAGTTATCAAACTCTTCCCCACTGATGATGCTGTTCCCTGAACCATTAGATTTTTGTGTTCTTTCATCTTTTCTCCCCCCATCGCCTACGGCAAATTAAAAATTTAATTTTTTTTTATCTTAATATTTATAACACATCAAAATATACCACGATTTAAGGTTTATTTATAGTGATAAAAGCAAGAAAAAAGGAGTTAATCGGTAGATTAACTCCTTTTTTTATTTCTATTCCCATCCAGCTTCTACGTGGCTGTAATCTCCGTCTCTTCTCTTATATACTACATTTAATTCCTCTGTTTCAGCATTCATAAATATATAGAATTTTTTTCCCATGGTCTCCATCTGTAAAATAGCCTCTCCTACTTCCATCGGCTTGGCCATTATCCTAGTAGGAATGATCCTGCTTGTTTTTTCCCTTGTTATACTTCCAGTTTCAACATTATAGTCAAACTTCTTGAGACCTGTAGCATGGTTATTATCTCTTAATTTTTCTTTATGTTTAGTTAATTGCTTTTCAAGCACATCTACTACCTCGTCGATGGCAGCATATAGATCTATATCTTCCACTTTAGCTTTTATTTTAGAACCATTTACATACACTAATACATCTGCTGTATGAACCTTACCTGTTTTTACGTGTTGTGCCGAAAGAGTGATATACACCTCCGCTATTTGATCAAAATATTTTTTTATCTTCCCTATTTTTTTCTCAGCATGTGCTCTTATTCCCGGTGTAACTTCTAAATGTCTCCCGCTTATAATCATTCTCATAGACTTCACTTCCTTTATTAGAAATTATGTACTAAGAGGTATTTAGTATCTCCTCTTAATTTAAGTATACCTCATTTTTTTGATTTTCCTAGTTTAATTTTAAAAAATAAATTTCTATATAAAAAAAGGGTTCCTATAAGGGAACCCTTCTCCTGTTAAATTTTATACATTAGTATTTTTTAGGAGCTTCTTCCCCTGTCAATACTCTTAATCCACCTTCAGCTAAAGCCAGCATCTCATCTTCTCCAGGATATACCTTTACTTCTCCTATAAATGAAATTCTATCTGTGATATCTCCTACTATTTTCTTAGAATAAGCGATTCCTCCAGTTAAGATTATTGCATCTACCTTTCCAGAAAGTACAGCTGCCATGGCTCCTACCTCTTTGGCTACCTGGTATCCCATAGCTTCTACAATAAGAGCTGATTTTTTATCTCCATTTTCAGCATTATCAGTAACTTCTTTCATATCATTGGTATCTAAATATGCTACTACTCCGCCATTTCCTTTGATTCTTTTTTTGATGAAGTCCAGATCATATTTTCCGCTTGTAGCCATCTTTAACAGATCTCCAATAGGAAGCTGCCCGGATCTTTCAGGTGAAAATGGTCCATCTCCATCCAGTGCATTGTTTACATCTATAACTCTGCCATTTGAATGAGCTCCTACACTGATTCCCCCTCCAAGATGTACAACAATTAAGTTTAGCTCATCATAAGATTTTCCCATCTCTTTAGCGGCTCTTCTAGCCACGGCTTTTTGGTTCAATGCATGGAAGATACTCTTTCTCTCTAATTCAGGAATACCAGATACTCTAGCTACCTCATCTAACTCGTCTACCACTACAGGATCTACTATGTATGAAGGTTTTGAGATAGTAGAAGCTATCTCATGAGCTATCCTTCCACCTAAGTTCGATGCATGTTCTCCCAATACTCCTACCTTTAAATCTGCCAGCATTTCTTCATTTACTTCATAAGTTCCGCCGGCAATTGGTTTTAACAACCCGCCCCTACCTACGATAGCCGCTAATTCCTCGATCTTTATTCCTGATTCAGCTACTGCATCTAAGATAACTTCCCTTCTAAATTCCAATTGATCTGAGATATTTTTAAATGGTGCTAACTCCTCGTTTGTATGTCTCAGAGTTTTTTCAAAGATCTCCTTTTCATTTTCATAGATAGCTATCTTTGTAGATGTAGACCCTGGATTGATTGCTAATATTTTATAACTCATTTTTTTTACTCCCCCTAACGGCTTTTAGCCGAATTAATAATTAGTAATTGATAATGAATGATTGTTCAGCAGCATAACCACTCTTATAAAATAATCGTCTTAAAACTTTTACTTTAAGATGACTTTCACCCTTCTAATTTTCAATTGCTTTTATAACTTTCCTGCTGTCATTGCTCCTAATATTATTGAATTTAACTTAGTTTCTTCACTGTCTGCCCTGGAAGTTAAGATAATCGGAGCTGCAGCTCCTACTATTAACCCTGCTCCCTTAGATCTTGCAAAATAAGATATAGATTTATATAGAATATTTCCACCTTCGATATCCGGAGCCAACAAGATATCTGCCATTCCGGCCACTTCATGTTCAATTCCCTTATGTTTAGCTGCCTCTATTGATACAGCATTATCCAAAGCAAAAGGTCCTCCTACTATACAATTTTCTATTTCTCCCCTTTTACTCATCTCTTCCAGTTCATGTGCATCCACTGTATCCGGCATCTTGGGATTCATTTTTTCCTTGGCACAAATACAAGCCACCTTTGGAATCTCTATGTCCAGAGCACGAGCCACCTTTACAGAATTATCTATTATTTTTTTCTTAGCTTCCAGGTCTGGTGCTATATTCATAGCCGCATCTGTAATAAAAAACAACCTGTCATAGTTTTCAATCTCAAACACAGCAACATGAGACAGTATTCCGTCTCCTCTAAGACCGATTTCCCTGTCTAATGCAGCTTTTAAAACTACACTTGTATCGACCAATCCTTTCATCAGCATATCTGCTCTTCCGCTAGACACCTCTATTACAGCCTGTCTGGCAGCTTCTACATCATCTTTTTTATCGATGACTTTGTAGTTAGACAGATCTATATTCAGCTCATCTGCTACCTTTTCTATCTTGGCAGAATCTCCTACTAATATTCCGTCTACTACACCTTTTTTTCTAGCTTCTTCCACAGATAACAGTACTTCCCTGTCCTGAGCTACAGCTACAGAGATAACTTTTTTTTCCCCCTGCTGTTGTGCTTTAGCCAGTATTTCTTGAAAATTTTTCATCATACGCCCCCCGGTTATATTTCATACAGATTAAAAACTTATAACTACTTTATCCAGTAATTATAAGATTTCAATCTGTAATTTTATTTTTCAAGCTAATCGGTTACCAATTCTAATTTCCCCTTAGTCAGATGATACCTTTTATCTGTGATATTTGCCAGTTCCGTACTATGGGTCACCACTATTATCGTCTGGTTCTTCTCTCTGCATATTTTTCTCAAGAGATTGTGGATCACCTCACTGGTTTCTTCATCCAAATTTCCTGTAGGCTCATCGGCTAATATTATCTTAGGTTCATTTATCATTGCCCGAGCTATGGCTACCCTTTGTTTTTCTCCTCCAGACAGTTCGGTTGGTTTATGGTCCAACCGATCTCCTAACTGCATCTCTACAAGGAGTTCTGCTGCTCTTTTCTTTACCTCTTCACGATTTTTTTTCTTCCCGATAAGGCCCGGAAGCATGACATTTTCAAGAGCTGAAAATTCTGGCAGGAGGTAATGAAATTGAAATATAAATCCCAACATCTCATTTCTCAGGAGATCTATCTTTGAACTATGTGCCTTACTCACATTCTGGCCTGCATAGTAGACATCTCCTGAATCCGGCCTGTCCAACATCCCAATCATATTTAAAAATGTAGTTTTTCCCGAACCGGATTTTCCCAGGACCGAAACAAATTCTCCCTTGTTTATTTCAAAATCCAAATCATTTAATATATGGATATCTCTTTTTTTATCTTTATAGTGTTTATTTAACTTCTCTATCTTTAATATTATATCAGACATTTTTCATCTCCTATTTTTCAAAACCTTTTTTTACCACTAATGTCACGAATCCTCACGAATATTCTTTCTGATTTTTCGCTTTCGCATAATTCGTGGTTAAGTCTTCAACTTAATCGTACTTCAACGCTTCCACTACCTGTAATTTTGCAGCTTTGTAAGCGGGGAAAATACTGGATAAAAATATAATAACTATATTTGCTCCTACTATTACCAACACTTCCTTAGAAGTTATTTCCACAGGTATCTTATTTAAATAATAAATATTAGTTATTTGATTTATCGTGTTGTCCTTTACATACCAAAGGACCCCCCCTGATATAACGAGCCCAACTATGATTCCTAAAGACCCCAGGAAAAGTCCTTCCAGCATAAATATTCTCATTATATTTTTACTGCTGAACCCCATAGACCTCATTATCCCGATATCTCTCGTTTTTTCCTTAACCAGCATATTTAATATTACCCATACTACAAATCCTGCAATGATGACTATCAATGAAAACACCAGGATCATCACTGTTTTTTCAAGGGACAGGGCCGCCAGTAAATTCCTGTTCAAGTCTCCCCAGGTCCTGGTACTCATATTGGTTTTTATCTGAATCTGTCCTGAAAGTTTATTTGCACTATATACATCATCTAAGAACACCTCTAAACTAGTTACCGTATCACCGGTATAGGATAAAATCTGTACTGCACGGAGTGGTACTATTATCATAGTGGTGTCATATTCATAGTATCCCGACTGGAACACTCCTGTTATTGTCAGATGCATCTCCCTGTTGTCAGCAGATACCACAGTAATTTTATCCCCTAATTTTGCTCCCAGCTGATTAAACAATTCCTTTCCTATGAGAAATTCTGTAGGTTTTTTTATATCCATTGTCCCGGCAACTATTTTTTTATCCAGGTTCATGGCTGTCTTGGCATCATCAAAGTCCAGCCCATTTATCTTCACTCCTGATATATAAGAACCAAAAATCCCCTTATACTTTAAGATCCCCTGGGTGGATATCTGGGGCACTACACCCTTTACACCTTTTACCGACTCTATCTGTGTCTGTAATTCCCTATAATCATCTATAGCTTCACCATCTTTTGTGGCCACTATATGAGAACTTATAGAGAGGATGCTGTTTACCATATTTTTATCCAGTCCATTGGCTATTCCTATGGAAACTGTAAGTACCGTTACACCAATAGCCACCCCTAATATAGCTATTATACTCTGTCTTTTTCTCTCTAAAATATGTTTTTTGGCTATAAAAAATTCGATCATATTAATGTCAATCACCCTCCGTCTGTTACCAAAATTATACAACATAAAAACTGTTTGTACAATAAAAAAAAGACAGGTCAAAGACCTGTCTAATTAATTACTTTCTTATTCCTAATTTAGAGATTAACGTTCTGTAACCATCTAAATCTTTCTTGATCATGTAGTCTAATAATCTTCTTCTCTTACCAACCATTTTCATTAATCCTAATCTAGAATGGTGATCCTTCTTGTTAGTTCTTAAGTGATCAGTTAAGTGATTGATTCTCTCAGTTAATATAGCTACTTGTACCTCAGTACACCCTGTATCTGTTGCTGATTTTCCGAAATCTTTAATGATTTCTGCTTTAGTTCTCATTGCCATTGTTTGTTCCTCCTAAAAATTAAATTATCCAAACCAAGCCAAGGGCGACACCCCAAAACCTAGATATGAATTCAAAGTATTATAACAAAATAATAACATTTTGTAAAGCTGGAGTTTTTTAAACTTCTTAATCCAATATTTTTTTCAAATATTTCCCTGTATAGGAAGTTTTGGATTTAATTATCTCCTCAGGTGTTCCAGTAGCTATGATCTCTCCGCCGCCGTCTCCTCCTTCAGGACCAATGTCTATCACATAATCCGTTGTTTTTACCACATCCAGGTTATGTTCGATTATAATCACGGTATTTCCCTTATCCACCAGTCTGTTGAGCACTTCGAGTAACTTTCTTATATCCTCAAAATGAAGCCCTGTAGTAGGTTCATCCAATATATAGATGGTATGGCCCCTGCTCATCTTAGACAGTTCTGTTGCCAGCTTTATCCTCTGGGCTTCCCCTCCGGACAGGGTAGTTGCAGGCTGGCCTAACTTTATATAGTCTAAACCTACATCTATCAACACCTTCAATCTTCGTTCCAGAGATGGGATCTTGTTGAAGAGTCCGTAGGCATCTCCTACACTGAGATCCAAAATTTCGGATATATTTTTCCCCTTATACTCTATTTCCAAGGTTTCACGGTTATACCTTTTTCCCTTACATACTTCACATTCCACATATACATCGGGCAGGAAGTTCATCTCAATCTTAATGATCCCGGCTCCCTGGCAGGCTTCACACCGGCCCCCTTTCACATTGAAGGAAAACCTCCCTTTTTGATATCCCCGGAGTTTAGCTTCACGAGTTTCAGCAAATATTCCACGAATATCATCAAACATCTTGGTATAGGTAGCAGCATTTGATCTGGGAGTCCGGCCGATGGGACTTTGATTTATATCTATTACCTTATTTAGGTGGTCCACACCCTTTATTTTTCTGTAATCAAGGGGATACAGCTTCCCTTTGTTCAAACTGTTGAACAGTATAGGATACAGGGTTTGATTGATCAGGGTGGACTTACCACTCCCGCTGACTCCTGTGATGGCTGTCATTATCCCCAGGGGTATCTTCACATCTACATCTTTCAGGTTATTCCCGCAGGCTCCCAGCAGCTCCAAACATTCTTTGGATCTGCGTCTTTTTTTCGGAATCTCTATACTAATCTCCCCTTTTAGATATTTCCCGGTGAGAGATTTTTTGGATTTCATAATCTGTTTAGGAGTCCCCTTGGCTACTATCTCCCCGCCAAATCTTCCAGCCCCAGGCCCCAGATCAAAAATATAATCCGACTGCATCATGGTGTCTTCATCATGCTCCACAACTATTAGGGTATTTCCCAGCTCTTTCAGCCTGTTGAGAGTCTTCAGTAATTTATCATTATCCCTCTGGTGGAGACCTATACTGGGTTCATCCAATACATAGAGCACCCCTGTCAGTCCGCTTCCAATCTGAGTAGCCAGCCTGATCCTTTGGGATTCTCCCCCGGACAGTGTTCTTGTCTCCCGGGCAAGACTTAGGTAATCTAAACCTACATTTATCATAAAATTCAGACGTTCCCTTATCTCCTTCAGTATATCCTTGGCAATAATCTCCTCCTTAGGATTCAGACTGAGTTCATTAAAAAATACTAAACACTCCTTTATACTTAAAAAACTCACATCCATGATATTCATCTTATTCACTGTAATAGACAGAACTTCATCTCTGAGTCTCTTTCCATGACAGCTGTTGCAGGTTCTACGCATCATATATTTATTTTCTATCTCATCTTTCATAGATTCGGAGCCGGTCTCATAGTATCTTCTCTCTAGATTTTTGACTATCCCTTCAAAACTCTTCATCCCGTTATAGCTGAATTCCCGTCCAACATAGTCAACTTTAAATTTTTTCCCAGAACTTCCATAAAATATGGTATTCTTTTCCTTTTTTGTTAACTGTTTAAAGGGTTTATCCAGATCTATCTTAAAGGCTTTGGCCATGGCAGAAAATATTGTCCACACATAACCTTTGGAACTTGCAGCTCCCGGGATATAGATCCCCCCATCGTTAATAGATTTATTTTCATCCATGATCAGCTTATTTTCATCTACCTCCAGTTTTTTCCCCAATCCGTTGCACTCTGGACAGGCACCATAGGGAGCATTGAATGAAAATAACCTGGGATTAATATCAGGGATCTCTACATCTTCATGATTGGGACAGGTAAAGTTTTCACTGTAAGAATGATCTGCCCCATTTATATTTGCTATGACTCTGCCTTCAGATAATCCTATGGAACTCTCTATCCCATCTGTCAGCCGGGTTAAAAACTCAGTTTCTTTTTTTATTATCAATCTGTCTATAACAACCTCTATATCATGTTTTTTATTCTTATCCAGGTCTATCTCATCTTCCAGGTATAGAATCTCTCCGTCTACCCTGGCTCTTACAAACCCTTTTTTTATCAGGTTGATAAATAGATTTTTATGGGTACCCTTCTTATCTTTTATAACCGGTGACAGGAGGAGAAGTTTGTCTCCTAACCTCCCTTTTTCCATAATGGTGTCCACAATCTCATCTACACTTTGTTTTTTTACCGGAGAATTACATATTGGACAGTATGCTGTCCCTATATGAGCATAGAGTAATCTCATATAGTCGTATACCTCGGTCATGGTCCCCACTATTGATCTTGGGTTTTTGTTGGTTGTTTTCTGTTCGATAGAGATCGCCGGGGACAACCCTTCTATACTGTCTAAATCTGGTTTTGTCATCTGTCCTATAAATTGTCTGGCATAGGCTGACAGACTTTCCACATACCTCCTTTGTCCCTCCGAATATATGGTGTCAAAGGCAAGGGATGACTTCCCACTGCCGCTTACCCCGGTAATAACTACGAATTTATATTTTGGTATTTCTAAATTTAAATTTTTAAGGTTATGCTCACGTGCTCCCTTAATAATAATCTTATTACTCACAATTCCCTCCTGCTTTCTTTATTTCTATAACCATATTACACCATTCATATTTAATCTTACAAATAAAAAGGACCTAAAAAAGGATACCCTTTAGATCCTCCTAATTTTAATTCTTTTATTTTTGGTATACGATTTCATCTATCTTTGATTTAATTGCGGCGTAAGGCATGGATTCTTTTATAGAAATAAATTCAATCTGTATGGTGCAAGGTTCTCCATTGGAATATTTTTCTTCCATCCCTTTAAACATTTTTTTCATTCTTTTTTCAATGGACTTTTCCACTCCCTTCCCGCCTATCTTTTTCATATATATAATAAAATATATTTCATTTAGAAGACCTATGACATCATCTGATTTTGTATCTTTTTTCAAAATATCCGCTATTCCCTTTAATATTGAGTCTGAAAAAAAATCTTTTTTATTCATTTTCAGCCTGGGCGGGTAGACCACAAAGAAAGCTATGTCATTCATCTCATTGGTCAAGGTTATCTCTTTCAAAAAATTAATAAAATATTCCTCTGAATATACACCTGTCAAACTGTCATACTTGGTGGTATTTTCAAAATGCAAGTTAAATATAGTACAGGTCGAAAGTGCCAGGGACGTCAATATTTCAGCTTTTTTTTTCGTACTTTTAGCATTTAAATATTCTATTTTTTTCCCCTTTATAAGATAAGCCATGTATGTTTTAGTCTGGATATTTATCAGAGATACTATTATATCTAATTGTTTTAAATTTATAGATTCTTTCAAAAGAATTATCTTGATATAATGGGATAAAATTTCATCATATTCCCTTATAATTTTAATCGTTGTATCTTTAAATCTGTTGGTACTTCCTTCAACTTCTTCCTTTAAAATATACAGCGGCATCATATTTTTTACAAAATTAATATTTGTGATAAAAAAATTATTTAATATTTCTGGCAAATTTCCATCTATATTTATAACTATTTTGAATTCCCTGTTTAAAGTATTTAGCTGCTCCCTCAAAATTTTATCTAAAAGTACCTCTTTAGAGCTGTAGTAAGTATAGAAATTTCCCGTAGATATCCCTATATCATCTGTTATATCGGAGATCTTAGTTTTAAAATAACCATTTTTATAAAATAATTTTTTCCCACTAATCATAATTTGATTTTCCATCCTACTATCCACCTCCTAATATAGGAAATATACCAAAATTTAACCTTATTCCTTCTTCAAATAATTTTTTAAAATAAATTCTTAATTTTTATAAAAAAAAAGAGTAGAATGTAGTGCAGGTTAAAATATTCTTTATAAGGGAGGATTTTAGGTGAAAAAATATTATCTATTGAGAAGGGACAAGGAATGTAGGGTCACGGAGAAAAACTTGACTGTATGGTCAGATGTTTTTGATGAAGTAGGTGATAGGATAGAAATATCGTCTAGAGAGTGTAGAAAAGACTTTAAAAATATCAAAGAAGGAGATGATGTGATCTGTTTTGACTCTGAAAATATAGACCTTGTGTGTACTGCTACTGTGATAGAAAGCAGTTATAAAAAAATGCAGGGTATGGGAGTAAAAAGTAGATGTATCATCCTTGAAAAAGTCTCTAAAAAGATTACTTTAGATAATATGAGCCCCGATGATTGGCCTATGAAATTTATTAAAGGTGCCGACCCCAATCTTTCCCTCGTTGAAATAGAAAAAAATGAATATTTAAAATTTTTAGGTGAGTAGATACCAATCTGGAAAAAATAAAGACATTTGTCCTATATATCATAGATCAATCATTATAGAATGATTAAAAGAATTAAAATACAAGGAGGTAGTTATGAACAATATAGATAGAGCTATAATCATAGTACTTGATAGTGCTGGTGTAGGAGAATTACCTGATGCAAAAGATTATGGAGACTCAGGATCAAATACCTTTGGTCATATTGCAAGTTCTACAGGGGGGATCAATCTGCCAAACATGGAACAGTTAGGTCTAGGAAACTTGACAGATATAGAAGGGGTAGCTAAGACTACAGATTGTTGTGGAGGAAAGTCATTGGGAGCTTACGGTAAAGCCAATGAAGCTTCCAAAGGAAAGGATACTACAACAGGTCATTGGGAGATTGCCGGAATAATCAACGAAACACCCTTCCCAACATATCCAAATGGATTTTCAAAGGAAGTCTTGGATGAATTAGAAAAAAGAACCGGAAGAAAAGTTCTTTGTAACCTGCCATATTCAGGGACTAAAGTCTTGGATGATTATGGAGCCGAACAAAAAAAGACCGGCGCTTGGATAGTCTATACTTCAGCTGATCCGGTACTGCAGATAGCAGCTCACGAAGAAGATATTCCTCTGGCAGAACTATATAAAGCCTGCGAAATAGCACTGGAAATATGCAATGAGATGGCCCCAGTAGCCAGGGTAATTGCCAGACCCTATCTTGGAGACGAGTCAGGCAGCTATGCGAGAACTTCTAACAGACACGACTATTCAGTGGTCCCACCAAAGGCAACACTTTTAGACATGATTAAGGATAAAGGGCTGGATGTAGTAGCTGTTGGAAAAACCAACGATATATTTGCAGGTGTAGGAGTAACTGATACTCGTGGAACAAATACCGACAATATGGATGGAATCAATAAAACTATAAAGGCCATCAAGGAAGATACTAAGGGTCTTATTTTTACAAACTTAGTTGACTTTGATATGCTTTTTGGACACAGAAGAAATGCAGAAGGATATAAATACGCACTGGAAGAATTTGACAATAAACTGCCTGAGATTATTGGAGCTATGAAAGAGGGAGACCTTTTAATCTTAACTGCTGATCATGGGTGTGACCCGACCTATGAAGGAACAGATCATACCAGGGAGTATATTCCTGTCCTTACATACGGACACGGATTAAAAAAAGGAGTTAACTTAGGTGACAGGGAGTCATTTGCTGATATAGCTTCTACCATTGAAGAGCTGATCTTAGATACTAATGAACTGCCGGGAACTAGTTTTGCTAAAGATTTATTTAAATGTTGTGGCAGTGGAAAACACCACGGCCATCATGGAAAAGACCATAAGTGTAAATGTAAATAAAAGGGGGAAATAGAAATGAGTATACATATAGGTGCAAAAAAAGGGGATATTGCAGAAACGGTATTACTACCGGGAGATCCGCTTAGAGCAAAATGGATTGCTGAAACATTTTTAGAGGATGTAGTGTGCTATAATGAAGTAAGGGGAATGTATGGATATACTGGTACTTATAAGGGTAAAAAAGTATCTGTTCAGGGAACTGGTATGGGTGTTCCATCTATCTCTATCTATGTAAATGAATTGATCCAGGATTATGGAGTAAAAAACTTAATCAGAGTAGGATCTGCCGGATCTTACAGGGAAGACATCAAAGTCAGAGATATCGTTTTAGCTATGTCAGCTTCTACAAACTCAGGATTAAACAGGATCAGATTTAATGGTGCAGACTATGCTCCTACGGCTGATTTCGATCTGATGATGAAGGCTATTAAGTCTGCTGAAGAAAAAGATATTAAAGTAAAGGCCGGAAATGTGTTTACTTCAGATGAATTTTATGGTGACAACTTCGATGACTATAAAAAATGGGCATCATACGGTGTACTGTGTGTAGAGATGGAAACAGCAGGTCTATATACTGTAGCAGCTAAACACGGAGTAAAAGCTCTGACTCTGCTTACTATTTCTGACCACTTAGTAACAGGAGAAGAGACTACCTCTGCTGAAAGACAGACTACTTTTAGTGAGATGATTGAAGTAGCATTAGGTACTTTATAAAAAAAATATGTTATAATAATAAAGGGCATACCAATATGGTATGCCTTTTAATACCCTTAGGCAACGTGACGTTGCATCCAGTTAGGCATAATTTAAATTTTTGTAAATTTTAGTCCGTTCAATAAAAATTTATAATTTCCTAGATAATAATAAAAGAGGTGAAAGTATGTTAAATGAGAAAGAAATATTGGAATTAATCGATGAGGCCATCACAGCTCGTGAAGGTGCATATGCAAAATTTTCAAATTTTAAGGTAGGAGCTGCCCTAATCGACGATAAAGGAGATCATTATACAGGATGTAATGTAGAAAACTCATCTTATGGATTATCCATGTGCGGGGAGAGAAATGCTGTCTTTCATGCTGTCTCCAAGGGAATGAATAAGATCAAAGTTATAGCTGTTGTAGGAGATACAGAGGGTCCTATCTCACCATGTGGTGCCTGCAGACAAGTTATAAATGAATTTGCCACAGAGGATACTCTTGTTATCATGGCAAATATGAAAAAAGAATACAAGATGGTAAAATTTACCGAGATATTCCCCTATGGATTCAGATTATAGGGTGATTTAGCTGTGAAAAAGCCTTAAGTTATTATGGTCGACATTATGACTTATAGTATTAGAGCTAAATAATTAAGAATATAAAAATGCTGGTGGGAATCACCAGCATTTTTATATTCTTAAAATTTCATGGCTAAACTATTGATAAAATGATATAATTATAGGTAAATAAAAAAATGTAATACAAGGAGATTTATTTTGAAAAAAAATATGAAAATAAAAAGAGACACAGTCTTAAAAGTAAAAGAAAAAATGGAATTAATGGATTTTTTATCTTTCCACCTGCAGGGAAAAAGTAAAAATAATTTAAAATCACTGCTTACTCATGGTCAGATAACTGTAGACAGCCAAATGGTAAGTCAGTTCAATCACATCCTAACTGTCGGTCAAGAGGTAAAAATCAACTGGAATAAGGATAGAGAGATAAAGAAGATGCAGGGTGTTCAAATTTTATTTGAAGATGACAGTATCATCGTTGCAAATAAAGATGCAGGTATTCTTTCAGTATCTACCGGCGGCAGAGATGAAAATACTGCTTATAATAAATTAAAGGACCATGTTAAAGCAAATAACCCCACAAACAAGATCTTCATTGTTCACAGACTGGATAGAAATACCTCTGGAATAATGATGTTTGCTAAAACTGCTGAAGCTCAGCAGCTCCTGCAAAGTGACTGGAAGAAATATATTCTCAGCAGAAAGTACTCTGTATTAACAGAAGGAAAAGTTGAAAATGATAAGGGAACTATCACATCTTGGTTAAAGGAAAATACCGCATTTGTAGTTTATTCCAGTAAGACGGATAATGGCGGAAAAAAAGCCATCACAAACTATGAGGTAATCAAGAAAACTAATAACTTTACGTTATTAGAAGCATCCCTTGAAACTGGAAGAAAGAATCAAATCAGAGTACATATGCAGGATCTAAAGCATCCAATTGTAGGAGATAAAAAATACGGTGCTACTGGAAACCCAATTAAAAGACTGGGATTACATGCCAGAGTATTAGAATTTATCCACCCAATAACAGGAAAAGAGTATAAGTTCGAGACTCAGATCCCAGCTAGTTTTGAA
The DNA here is from genome assembly GCF_003391055.1 of Psychrilyobacter piezotolerans. NCBI lineage: Bacteria > Fusobacteriati > Fusobacteriota > Fusobacteriia > Fusobacteriales > Fusobacteriaceae > Psychrilyobacter > Psychrilyobacter piezotolerans. The sequence goes on along the minus strand of NZ_QUAJ01000003.1, from coordinate 64,249 downwards.
AAGGTATTCAAGAGAATGAGAAAGAGATAGAACTGTAAAGGGAGAGGTGGGAAAATGTTTGAATATTTAGATGGTAAGATTACCATAAAAAAAATGGGCTATGTTGCCATAGATGTAAATGGTTTAGGTTACAAGGTATTTGTATCCCTCCAAACTTTAGACAAGATCAAACTAGGTGAAACTACAAGGTTATATATCTATAATCATGTGAAGGAAGATATGTTTAAATTAATTGGCTTTGCTGAGGAAAGGGAAAGAGATTTTTTTGAGATCCTCATCAATGTAAATGGAATAGGGATGTCACTTGGCTTGGCTATCCTGTCTACTTTTTCTATCAATGATCTGAAACAGATAATAGCCAATGAGGATACAAAACTACTGACTAAGGTCCCTAAATTAGGAGCTAAAAAATCACAAAAACTCATAGTTGATGTGAAAGACAAGATGAAAAACCTTCAACTTGTAGACAATATAGATAGTGGTACTGGCAGTATCAAGGCCCAGTTAGAAGAAGATATCTACCTGGCTTTAGGTGCTCTTGGATACTCTAAAAAAGACATAGATAAATTCGTCACTCCTAAAGACTTGGATTCATATGACAGTATCGAAATGGCTATAAAAGATATTTTAAGAAAGATAAGTAAATAATTTTATATTAATAAATTTTGTGAGGCAAATGATGTATTATAAAGAATATTTTAAAAAAACGAGATTGAATGGAGATGATATGAACGGAATTATTTGTATTGATGGTGTTGTAGGTGCTGGAAAGAGTACTTTAGGGGATATTTTAGCTAAAGAATTAGGAATTTCATTGTTTGAAGAACCTGTTCTAAATAATCCTATTTTAGATAAATTCTACTATGATAAAAAAAGATATAGTTTTCCCCTTCAAATATTTTTCTTAAATAAGAGATTTAAGATGATAAAGGAAGCTAATTTATTGGATGGCTGTGTTATGGACAGGAGTATCTATGGTGATGTTATCTTTGCCAGGATGCTCATGGAAGACGGGGATATGGCACCTGAAGAGTTTGAACTTTATGAGGAACTCCTTCATAATATGCTGGAACACCTGTCTCCTCCTAAACTAATGATCTATTTAGAATCATCTGTAGAAGGTGCTGTCGATAAGATCGGCAGAAGAGGCAGAGACTATGAAAAGATCGTTCCCAGATCTTATTGGGAAAGCTTGAACCAGAATTATGAAAGCTATTTTAACTCTTATAATCTTTCAAATATTTTGAGAATCAATGTGGACAATGTAGATATAAAAGAAAATCCTCAAGATAGAAAATGGTTTGTAGATACAGTTAAGGCCAGATTAGATGAGATAAAAACCGGACAAACAATAAATAAATAATAATTTTAAAAGAGGTATTTTCTGTTGTAGAAAATACCTCTTTTTGATTTACTATAAACTTCAGAATTTAGTCTTTCAATAACGGCTTTATACTGTTAAAAATTACACTTCTGATATTTTCACTTTTTTTACTCAACTCTTCTATCATTTCTTTCATTTCTAATCTCTTGGAATCTTTACTTGTCTCGTACTGACATTCAGATTTTAATATGGGCAGTTTTATCCTACGGGCATACCTGATTATGGTACTTTCCTCGATATATGCCATGGGTCTGACAACTTCTACCCCATGTTCCTTCGACATATACCTGGGTTTCATCACTCCTAAATTTCCCTGATAAAAGGTATTGAGTAAAAATGTCTCGATAATATCATCCTTATGGTGTCCCAGGGCTAATTTATTTATATTTTTTTCCTTCATCAGTCTGTAGAGGATTCCCCTCCTCATTCGCCCGCACATAAAACATGGATTTTTCATCTTATCTTCTCCAAATAAGATATCCTCCAGATTGGTTTCTTCTATGATCAGTTCCAAGCCTAAAAATTTGCAATAGTCCTCAATTTCATTTGTTGCAATACTTTTTTGCTTGGGATGGATATGGATAGGGATTATCTCAAAATTCACCCTGGTTATCATCTTTACACGAACTAATACGTTTAGGAGGGTAAGACTGTCCTTACCTCCGGATACTCCTACAGCTATCCTGTCCCCCTCTTCAATCATCTTATAATCACACATAGCCTTCCCGGCCAGACTCCAGATACTCTTATTGAACCCCTTGGATTCGATATATGATGTGATCTCCCTCCCGTCCAACTTTGAAAATTTTAATTTTAAACCTGTAAGCTTTTCTATGGAATCGGCAATTTTTATCCTTCTTTTTTCACTTAAGGAGAACTTTATCTCATATTTCTCCCCGATATTTTTTATAATCAATTCATCCTCTATAATTTGAAACCTGAAATTTTCAAATTTCAGACCATCTAATTCTTCAATTTTTTCTATTTTCATTCTGACTCCTTGTCCTTTGGGCATTATTTTTGAATTGGCGGTTTTTACTTATCCTTCTTATTTCCCCTTGTATAGTCCAATACATAATCCAGGTTTATATTTTTCATAGAATTAAATATACTCTGCTTTATATTTGGGTTTGCAGTTTCCAAAGTTTCCAATAATTTTTTTATTTCTGCTCTTTTAGAATCTGTTTTTTCACCTTCTACAGGGCACCCGCAGCTCATGGGTTTTATCCCGTTTCTCTTGGTAAAATTAATTATTTCAGACTCTTTTATATATACCATAGGTCTTATTAGAGATAGTTTCCCACTGGTAGAACTGACCTTAGGTATCATAGTTTTTATAGTCCCAGCATAAAACATATTTATCATAGTAGTCTCTATCACATCATCAAAATGATGTCCCAAAGCTAATTTATTACACCCCAGCTCCTCTACTTTTTTATATAGAACTCCCCTTCTCATCTTTGCACATAAAAAACAAGGGCTTTCCGGATTTTCTTTAAAGGCTACTTCCCATACATTGGCATCAAATGTTTCACATGGGATCTCCAATTCCTCCAGGTTTTTTTCAAACTGCTCTATATCCATAGCTCCAAATCCCGGGTTCATAGAGATAAATTTAACCTCAAAGTTTTTAGTCCTATCTTTGGCTAATTCCTGAAATAACTTACAAAGCAGCAGACTGTCCTTACCACCTGAGACTCCTACAGCTATCTTATCACCGTCTTCAATCAAATCAAAATCCTTTACAGCTTTGACAAATTTTCTCCATATTTTTTTTCTATAGGTTTTTCTCAAGCTGTCAGTAGCCATCTCCCCACGACTCTCAAATCCATTTAAATCTGCATTTTCTACATCCAATATCTCACAATTTTTATTCAAATTTCTTCCTCCATAGGTAATTTAAGACCCCATCCTTTTATATTTAAATCAGGAAAAAACAAAGTAACTATAGTTTACTTTTTCCTCCTTTGATTTAAAAGAAGACTGAGGTTTAATTTTCAATTATATTTATTCCTATTATATCATACCCTCTGAAAGTTGACTAGATTAGGAAAGATTTAATTAAAAGTGTAAACCCTGTCTTATTACAGTCTATCGTTTTAATAATTTTTATAGTTTTCCTTTGGATTGCTTCCCGTGGAATAACTTCTCTAAAAAGGATTGGAGCACTGGCAGGAACAGCAATGTTTATAATGGGAATCCTATATATCCTGATGATGCTGGCAGCACCATCCCTTGTAGATCTTAAATCTGCTACAACAACATGGAATGCATCTACACTTATGCCTTCATTTGACTTTAAATATTTCACTACTATATCTATGTTAGTATTTGCTGTAGGCGGCTGTGAAAAATTATCTCCCTATGTTAAAGAGATCAATAAACCTTCTAAGAACTTCCCTAAGGGGATGCTTGTCTTAGCCATCATGGTGGGAATTTCAGCACTATTGGGATCGGTAGCCATGGGAATGATGTTTAACAGTAACATGATCCCATCAGACCTGAAGATGAACGGACAATATTATGCGTTCAAATTATTGGGAGAATATTATGGTGTTGGAAATTTCTTAATCATATTATTTGCAATAGCAAACACATTAGCTCAAATCTCAGCTCTTATGTTCTCTATAGATGCTCCTCTTAAGATCCTTATAGGAGATGCAGATAGAAACTATATTCCTGCATCAATTGCCAAATTAAATAAATATGGAGCACCTATCAATGGGTTTTCCTGGCTTATATGGCTCTTAGAGGATTTCAGAGAAATAAAGACCTGTCTAAAAATAGTGATTATGTATTTATTAAAAATGATAAGGTTGCCTACCTTGTAGGAGCTTGGTGTTTCGCCTTTACAGCCTCTGCCTGTTTAATGGGTGTTTTCCCAAAGGGACTTGTATTATTTTCATCTGAGTGGTTCTTCCAGATCACACTTAATATTCTAACGCCTGTGGTTTTAGTGGGTCTGGGATTTATCCTGCCTAAGATCGCAAAGAAAGAAAACAAACTAGAAGAAGCTTTAAATATTGAAGGATAGACAAAAATAAAAAATAACCAAACTAGGTTTTTATAAACCTAGTTTGGTTATTTTTTTACCTAAGGATCAATTAAGCCATTTCTTTAATTTATCCAGGTAAACACCTACTACCATATTTTCAGAGAATTCATCTATCATCTTCTGTCTCCCTAATTTACCAGCCTTTTCCCTTCTTTCCTCAGACAGGTTGATAAACCACTCCAGTTTTTGAGCCAGATCTTTAGATTCCCCAGGTGTGCAAAGATATCCAGTTTTCCCATCATCCACCAATTCACGGCATCCAGGAACATCTGCAGCTATTACAGGTTTACCCATGGATGCATTTTCCATGATTACTCTGGAAATTCCTTCCCTGTATGAGGGAAGTACAAAACAAGAGGATCCTTCAATCACCGGGGTTACATCTCCTACTCCCAGATAGTTAATTGTCCCCTCATTATGATATTTTTCCATGTACTCCCTGGGAACGGCTAAGGGATTGGGCAATCCTACACCCCCTAAAAACAGAAATTCTATCTCCTTATCCCTATGTTTAGATTTTATAATCTCGGCTGCCTCACAATATTCCTTTACCCCTTTATCCCAGAGAGCTCTGGCGATCATCAAAAATTTTATTTTACAATCTGATCTTGTTTCTTTTAGAGGTTTAAAATGATCGGTATCGATCCCCTCACCGTTTAAGACAAATGTTTTATTGGAATCCACTAATTTTCTTTCTAAAAATATCTTTTTATCATTTTCATTTAAAAACCAAACTTCCTTAGCAAATTCAAGGGAAAATTTGTATAATTTTTCAACTACATTGGTTGCTTTTCCCTCCTTTATAAATCCATAGCCCAGGCCCGTTGTCACAGCTATTGGTATGACTTTGGCCAGTTTAGCGGCAATAGTTCCACAGATTATAGGTTTTTCAGTATAGTTAAAAACTATGTCTAATTTTTCCTTCTTATATATATTATGGAGGGTAAGTATCAATTTTAAATCTTCTATTGGATCGGTTCCCTTGGAATTTATCTCAATATCTACTACCTTGGCTCCTAAATTTCTCAATTTTTCAGCAAATTTATCTGTAGAGGCAATAACAACAACTTCATACCCCTCTAATATCAGCTTTTTTATCAGTCCGCCCCTGAAGTTATACATATTCCAAGTTTCATTTACTACCATTCCTACCCTTTTTTTCTCACCTATTCCCTTTCTTTCCTTCATATTATTGCCCCCCTTCCCAAAACTACTACACCAGCAGTTTTCAATAAAATCATTAAATCTCTCCCTGCAGTCTGACTGCGTGTCGAAGTGGAAAAGTGGTTCTACAAAACTCATCTTCCCTTTATTTTTCCTGTCCCCTAATAATTTACGAAAATTAATTTTTTTTCCTAGCCTTTAAATTATTTTATTTATAATTTCATAAATTATATCTGCTGTAATTCCCCAAATAACTTCCTTATGATACTCATATATATATACCTCCCTTTCCCTTCCATTCCAAGGTTCATGATATTTTTCAGGCAAATTATAGTATTTGGCCGGAAATTTTACCCTTTTCCCGTCTAATTCATAGTGGGGGTGCATCTGTACCGTTATTTTTTCCACCTTAGGAGGATTATCTCTAAAATAATCTACAGGAATTATCAAAATTTCTTCCACTTCCTTTAAATTTATGTTTAAATCTTCTACCCTGCATAAAATCTCACCTACATATACCTCTATCAATACACCTGCAGGTATTATCAGAGTTCCCAGTTTTCCCAGTACCTCTATATTTTTAGGGAGTACCCCCAGTTCTTCTACAGTCTCCCTTATGGCTGTATCCTCAAAGTTTTTATCCGTTTTTTCCCATCCTCCTCCGGGAAAACTAATCTCTCCACCCTGGCTTATGTTTTTTGATCTTTTTTCTAAAATAAAATTATACTCCCCATCTATCTCTATGATACTAGCCAATACTGCACTATTAAAATTTTTTTCTCTTCCTATTATCCCATCATTTAATTTTTCCCGTATTTTTTCCCTATCCATTGAAACACCCCACCTTTATTAAAAAAAATTAATAGTTTATCAAAAAAAATCATCCAATTGAGGATGATTTTTCCTATTTTTTTTTATATTCTGACACAAATAACCAAGGAGATATTATAGAAAAATTTTGATTTTCAAACCCCTCTGCACTAAAGATTTTATCTAAACTTTTCTTAGAATACATTTTATAATCTCCGCTCCTGCTATATGGCAGATATAAATTAATTATCTCTCTGATAATTGGCAGGGTAAATATATCCCCTATTACTACCCTTCCATCTGAGCTTAAAACTCTTTTTATCTCTTTTATAGTCGAACCCGGAGTCGAATAATGATGAAATGAGTTCAGGCAGACTATTAGGTCTATACTTTCATCACCATAGGGCAAATAACTGCTGTCTCCAAGAGTAAACTCACACCTTTCAATCTTCTTAGAACTGGCTATCTCCAGCATTTTTTCAGATATATCCAGCCCATAGAGAATATTATTTGAATTTAAACCCCTTAACTTTTGTAAAAACCTTCCATCTCCACACCCTAAGTCAAGGACGGTTGTTTCATCGTCTATATCTATATTTTTTAGGATATACCTGTCTAATTTTTCTGAATTACCATAATTAGTATCTGCAACCCTATCAAAAAAAATCTTAGATCTTTCACTATAACTATTTTTTTTCATCAGTCTGTATTCCATATTTTTCTAGGTTCACTACCCTTTTAGCCTTTTGACTCAATCCGAGAATTCCCCACTTGTCGAATGACCCCCTTAATTTTAGAGTATTTTCATCCAATAATTTAGCACTCCCATGATACAGCTTTCCATTCCAAGAGTCATAGATCCATCCATCCTGTAATTTACCATTTTTTTCAAATAATTCTCCTACAACTGGCAGTCCCATAACTTTTCTGCTTTCTATTCTCAGGGTTTTATCCGGATTGTTCCTATCATACTGCTCTATCCCTTCCATCTTGTCTCCCACAGGGTAATACAGATCTTTCAGCCAGGCAACATGACCTACATATTCATTGTTTTCAGCCTTTTGGATATGGATTATAAATTTACCCTCCGGCATCATCCAATACCCTGTATATCCATCTTGTGTAAATGTTAAACTAGTCATTAAAAGCATAAATCCCAAAATTATTTTTTTCATCCTCTTCCTCCCTTTTATAAATATCCCAAAGATCTTCAAGTCCCCTTATCTTAAATAGATGAAACAGCAATTTCATGCCTAATTTTTTATTGATTGGATAACCTAACTCCTCTAACATCCTAAAACTTTCCATGGAATAACTCATAATTTCCTTTAGGTACTCCTCTGCAGCAGGAGTATCTAAAATATCCAAATTAACAGCAGTTTCCTCATCCACCTGTAATCTATCCATGAAAAATGAAGTGGCTAAATTTATCTTTCCGGCATAAAAATCCTCTTCCATATCACAGAGGTCATCTAATCCCTGTAAAGATAGTCCTAAATTATATAGTACCTTTGATACATCTTTAAATTTGTCATTTTTTTCCCTATGTAGTGGAACAAGAACACCTATTTTTAGGAGTTCTCCTCCTATCCCGCTGTGAATCTCATGGGAAATAAAATTATAACCTGGGTAGTTCCCGTATATAGCCCGGTCTCTCATCCCCTCGCTTTTAGCTATCAAATATATACTTTCGAGTACCGCATTACTTATCCCTGTATTTTTTACATCTAATTCAAAGATAATTTTTTCTAGATTTTTTTGAAGTATAAGGGTCAACAGGGTATTTTCTGTTGTTTTTTCCTTTATCCCGTTTAAAAATATGGCTCCCTTACTCTCATCATCTATAATATTATCTGTACAGGTGATTATTCCTCTAAGATAGAATAAACATTTTCCGTATTTGACCACATCTTCCCTTTCAGCTTCTAAAAACTCTATCAAACTCAGCATAAATATAGAAAAAAAGTTATTTTTAAAATTTTTTTTAAAATTCTCTTCCTGGACCTCTATTTTATCAAAAAAAGAGAACTCATAAATATCTTTTTTTATATCTTTTACCACTGTGTTGTACATTTTATTTGATTTTAAAAGGTGTTTCATAAATTTACCAGTTGTATACATCAATTACCGTCCTATTCTCTGCATATTAAAATTTTCTTGCCAATTTTCTGACTTTCTCTAGATTGTTTTCAAAATTTTGTTTTGTTTTTTCTGGTGATTTATCTACATTTTCAAGGATGAAACTTTTAAAGTTTTTTATCCCTATAAATCTAAATATATACTTTATATATCTCATATCAAATGCAATCAGGGAAAGCGGGAATGGATATCCCCCTCCTCTGGATCCTAAATAGACAGTTTTTTTACCCTTTGCAAGACCAATAGGAATTCCTAATTTACTATATTTAAAAGTAATTCCTTTTACAGTGATGAGATCTATATAGGCTTTTAAAATCGCTGGGATTGAAAGGTTCCACATGGGAGAACTTATTATATATTTATCGTATTCCATAAATTTATTCGCCGTTTCCATCATCAGTCCCTTTCCTTCAAATGAATCACACAGGATCTCATAATCTACATATTGGCATCCCTCATCATGGAGATTTAATTCTGTCACTTCATCCTTTGGATTATTTTTTTTATATTCTTCTATAAATGCTTCAGCAATTCTATGGGAAGCTGATTCATCCTTTGGTTTTGGGCTTGCTTTTATATACAATACTTTCATTCGATCTTCCCCTCATTATTTTTTTATTGATTTACTAATTTTTATAATTTTATTATCCTATGCCCTATCTTAATTCTTTTTAACAAGATATAAAAAATATATTTGTTATGGTTACATTATTAAGAATAACACAAAGTTCTTAAATTTCATAATAAAAACTTTTAAAAAAAAAAGAACTCCCCCTAAGGAAAGTCCTTTGAAATTATGTTATTTTATTTTTTATTACTTAGTTCCGAATATTCTGTCTCCACAATCTCCTAATCCCGGATAGATATATGAATTTTCATCTAATCCCTGATCCATTTTTCCTACAAAGATATCTACATCAGGATGCTTTTCGATTACCTTGGCAATCCCTTCAGGAGCTGCTATGATACACATAAATGAGATATCTTTTACACCTGCTTCCTTAAGGTAATCAATTGAATAGATTGCTGATCCACCAGTGGCAAGCATAGGATCCACTAATAAAACTTTCATCTCAGCTATATTTTCTGGTAATTTACAGTAGTAGTATACTGGTTGCAATGTTTCTTCATCTCTGTATACTCCTATATGCCCGATTTTAGCCGTTGGGATAAATGTCGTAACTCCTTCTACCATTCCTAATCCAGCTCTTAGAATAGGTACTACAGCTACTTTATCAGCTAAAATTTTAGCTGTTGTTTTCATTATAGGTGTTTCTACTTCTGTATCCTTTAATTTGAAGTCCTTTGTAGCTTCATAGGTCATCAATCCTGTTATTTCCGTTAAAGTTTCTCTGAATAATTTTGTTTCTGCATCTTTATTTCTAAGCAAAGTTAATTTATGTTGTACCAATGGGTGATTAATTTCTATTACTGACATTTTTTTCCTCCTGAGTTTTGTATACTTTATTTTTCCCTAAAAAAATAGGACTTTAAAAAAAGTCCTATCTTCATTATTTCTTAAGGTTGTATCTTTTGTTAAACTTATCTACTCTACCAGCAGCATCAACGAATTTCGCCTTACCTGTATAGAATGGATGACACTCAGAACAAACAGCTACATTTAAAGTTTCTTTTGTATATGTTGATCTAGTTTCAAATTTGTTTCCACATGAACACTCAACGTTAATTAAGTGATAATCAGGATGAATACCTTTTTTCATTCTAGTCACCTTCCTTTATAAAAAATTTTTTATTCACGAGAGTAATTATATCAGAAAAACCACAAAAATTCAAGTGTTTTTGTAAATTTAATTTACTTGACACAAATTTAAAGATTTAAACCATTTAACCCCCAATTATAGTCCAGATATTTTATTTTCTTATCCTCAGAAATACCTAAATATTCCCTAATATTTCCAAAATCCTCCTTATACCATTTAAAAATTTTAGACAGGTATACAATATCTCCCTCTCTATAGATTCCCTTATTTTTTTCCTCCATAAATTTTAACTTCTGTTCCAAAAGCTGCCTATCCAACTCCTCACCACGGTAACCACTCATTTTTAAATCCGGGCACGAGACCGACGCACATACTATGGCAAAATGGATAAGTTCATCTCCGGTCCTTCTCAAAATTTTATTTTCTATTTCCCCCAAAGAATATATCTTATCTCCCACCTCTATAATTTCTTTATTCCAAACCGATTTAAATACCGATCCTGCATCTTTGATCCCGTCTATAGGATAGTTATCCACTATCATCTTAACAGCTCCTATATTATAGGTATTTATCCAAAACGCTTTTAATTCATCTCCCTCTATTTTTTTAATTTCCACAACCCTAACCTCTTTTAATAATTTTTCAAACTTAAGATCCTGCTTTAATCCCCTATAATCTACCACTACTAAAGTTACGCCGTCTTTTTCTCCAGCCGATGCATATTTTTGCAGGAGTTCATCCCAGGTATCCAAATAATCTGCCATAGTCAGACTTGTCACAATAAAAAATAAAATCAGTATTTTTTTCATCTTTCCACCTCCAAATTTTTACTCTTGTTTTTTCTATCAATATTTCAATTTTCCTTTTTAATAATTTTTTTGCCACCAATGAACACCAATTATCACTGATAGAAAGATTTTTTTTTGATTTTTAAATATAATGGTATAATAATTATAACCGATATTTTTGGATAATGCGAAAATTCAGTTATAAATAAATTAAAATAAGAAAGACCAAAAAAACCTTTAGAATTAAAATAGGAGAGAAGAATGGCAAAAAATAAATATTATGCATATGTAATTGAAAATATAAATGAAACCGGTATATTGACATCTTGGCCAGAATGCCAAAATAAAGTCAAAGGAAAAAAAGCCAGATATAAGGGGTTTGTAACCAAGTTAGAAGCAGAAAAGTGGTTAGGTGCAGGGGGAAACTACGAAAAAAAACTGGATAAGTTTTATGCCTGTTTTTATACCCATTCAAATACCGGGGTGATCACCAAGGATTGGGACGAATGTAAAACCCTTACCCGTGGCGGAAATGTCCGTTATAAGTCATTTAAAAGTCGTAAGGAAGCTGAAAACTGGATAGCAAATGGAGGAATCTACGAAACCAAAGAGATGCTCCAGGAGAAATTACCCTCAGGAATATATTTTGATGCCGGAACCGGTCGCGGCATAGGTACCGAAGTCAGAGTAACTGATAAATACGGGAATTCCATCCTCCATCATTTTGTCCCCCGGGAAAAGATCAATCAATTTGATAATTATCTCACCAAGCCAGGAAGTACTAATAACTTCGGTGAACTTTTGGGATGTTATATTGCACTGAATATAGCTCTAAAAGAGGGGAAAAAAAATATATATGGAGACAGTAAGTTAATCATAGAATATTGGTCAAAAGGACGGATAAAAGCAGAAAATTTAAGTACCGATACTGTTGAACTGGCTAAAAAAGTAGCAAAACTCCGGAAAGAGTTTGAAAAATCAGGAGGAAATATTGCCCATGTATCGGGAGATATCAATCCTTCAGATCTAGGATTTCATAGGTAGGTGATTATAATCAGAGAATTTACATTATTTGGTATAGAACACTTTTTTTATATCTTCGGTTACGGCGGCTTAGCTGTTTTAGCTTTTTATCTGCCTAAAATATTTAAATTTAATATCGATAAATTTGCAAAATTTTCAGGATATTTTATCCTGACAGAAAAAATTATCGAGTTAATTTACAGGTATATGGTTTTTAATGAGCCATTTACCAATCTTTTACCATTTAATATGTGCAACTACACCCTGGTTTTAGCAGCTCTTATGATGATACTTAGATCAAACAAAATCTTTAATCTTGTCTATTTTTGGAGTATAGGAGCCATCTTAGCTATTCTCACCCCGGATATTAGAGTCGCTTTTCCAAATTACTCAAATATTAGTTTTTTTACGACACATTACTATATCTATTTTGCTGTTTTTTATTGTTTAAAATACTTTAAATTCACCATTACTTTTGATGCTTTAAAAAAATCATATATATATATAAACGGAATAATGCTGGTGCTGTTTCCACTTAATTTTTTATTGAATACAAACTATATGTTTTTAAAGAGAAAACCTCTAAGAAGTCCCATGGATTTCTTAGGTCCCTGGCCGTATTATATAATCTCTTTAGAGGTGGTGATGATAGTTTTATTCACCCTAATGTATCTGCCATTCAGAAAAAAAAACTGAAAACAATATAGTTTTCAGTTTTTTTCTTCTCTCCCATCAAATTCTATCGGTACAGAAAAATCTTTAAATCTTATAAGTCTCCAGACATACATAATATTTTCTCAAAATATCCCGTCTATTTTTATAGAGATCATGGTATAGGAGCATTTGATAAAAAATACTGGTTTCATCTACCTTGAAATTATTTTTTTTCTCCTCCTTCAAATTAACTATATTAAATATTCTGTCGGATCTGTAGAGTGATTTTATCTCATTTTCAACAATCTTCCTTGTGGTTGCATCGTTACTAACCTTATTCAGGTAATAATCATGCCCCCTGATCTCAAAGGAGATCTCCTTTGGAAAAACTCTGCTGAACAAAGAATGAACCCTGATCACATGAAAGGGGGACGTAACCACAATTATTTTTTCTATCCCGGACAATATATTCATTTTTTTTAAAAGGAGCTTTGAAAAAACAATATTTCCCAATGTATCCAAGGAGTCCTCTTCCAAAATAATAAGTTTTTCATCAGCTTTATAATTTTTTTTTAACTTTTCCAGCATCTCTCCGGCCTCGGTCTTTAAAACGCCCATTCCTCCTCCAGAAAGCAAGACCCTGGCTTCAGGAAATTTTTCCACCAACTTCCCTAAGACCTCTACCCTTTTATCTAAAAATCCCAGTGTATTACTGCATCCCAAACCAATAATCAGATCAGGGTCTTTTATTTTTTTTATTTCCCTATTGTTTTTTAAATATTCTATATAGTAATCAACTATCCTTTCCCTTAGTTTCCCCAGCATATTTAGGAGTTTTTCGGGAATAGGTGATCCCAGTTTTTTTATCTCCCTTGCCCACCTGATCTCATTAAATATCTCCCTGAACTGTTCATCCAAGATCCCTTCCCGCAATTGGTAAAAAAACATGTCATAGTCATATATTTTATATAGATTTGTTATCTTATCTATCCTACACCGATAATCTACCATGACAGCCTCCTATATATCCAGCCGGTATCCTATTCCCAATGTTAACCTGGAGAATTCTACCCTACCATCATACCGTCCTTGAAGTTCATTCCTATTATACTGGTAACTGAGATCAATTATCATATTTTTATACTCGACTCCTCCTCCCAGGGAATAATAAAACCCTGTTTCTGCTGTTAAACCAGCTCTGTCTAAGTCTGATCTAGTATAGGGTATAGATACTCCTAAGTTTAATTTTATATATGGTTTATATACCCCCTCTTCATTGAACCTGTATTTTACAGTTGCATAAACAGGTATATTATCAATTATCTTATAGTTTGTTCCATCTATCCTTACTTCACTGGCCCTTTGATAGCCCGTTCCTAAACCAGTTATCAGATTTGGAATGGGTTCGTGAACCAATTCCACAACAAATTCATAGCCGATTCCCTCTGGTTCACTATCTGTCTTAAAATCCGTTGTATGAACCTCTTTATATCTCCCTCCTAAATTTACCCCCATTCTAAATTCCAGCTTATCTGTGTTTTCTGCCAGACTCACAATAGAACATATAAAAAACATCAGTATATATAATATTTTCATAATATCTCCCCACTTTTTATTTTATTTAAAATATCCTCAGATTCCAGAATAAATACCTTTCTATCTAACTTATTCTAAAGTCACTCTAATTTTCCTTTAAACAAAAAAACTAAAAAAAAATTTGACTTTTTATTTTTTTTGGTGTACTACTGTAATAAGATAGATAGTTGATAGTTTCAAAAAGTTAATTTAATTTTGGTTAATGTCGGTCATTAAGATTATCATTATTAGAAGTTAAAGTTTTTTGTTAAAATGTATCTTGAAAATAGCAAGGGTAATAGAATAAGTAGTAAGTTGTAGTGTAGTAAGTAGATTATGATAAACCAACTAGTTGTAGATAAAAAGAAAGGAAAAATTTACAAATAACAGATAACTATTGAGAGTTATTCGTTATAGTTTCGAGGTTTAAAAATAGCCCCTTTTAGAAAATGGTTATTGATTTAAAATATAAAATAACAACCAACTAATTGTAATATTGTGAGCTGGTTATTATTTTATTAAGTAGAAATTTATTAGAAATTAGATAGTTAGAAGTATTAGAGTAAAAAAGTTCGAAATGAAAAAATTATTGTATTTCTATTAGTATATTTAATGTATTTTTTAAACTATCTATCTATGAAAAAAGGAACTCCTCAGAGTTCCTTTTTCATTTATTTAACCTTTAGCTATTAATTCTTCAATAAATGAAATTACTTCTTCTGCTTTTACTTCGAAAGCTTCATTAGTTTTTCTAATCTTAACTTCTACTAATCCATCCTTAGCTCCTCTTCCAACTATTAATTTAATAGGGAATCCGATTAAGTCTGCATCTTTAAATTTAAATCCTGGTCTTTCTTTTCTGTCATCGATTACAGTATCGATATTTTTATCATTTAATTCAGCATATAATTTTTCTGCTAATCCTAATTGATCTGCATCTTTTATATTTGCAGGAATTACATCTACTAAGTAAGGAGCTATTGACATAGGCCAGATAATTCCATTCTCATCGTTATTTTGTTCTATTGCAGCTGCCATAGTTCTAGAAACTCCGATACCATAACATCCCATAGTCATTATATTTGTCTTTCCATTTTCATCTAAATATGTAGCTCCCATACTTTCAGAATATTTCTTTCCAAGTTTGAACACGTGACCGGCTTCTATCCCTCTGGCACTTTCTAATTCTCCCTCATTACATCTAGGACATCCTTCTCCAGCTCTTACGCTTCTAACATCTCCTACAATATGAGCTGTATAGTCTCTGCCATAGTTTACGTTCACATAGTGTGTATCCACTTTATTTCCACCAGCAGTGTGGTTTATCATCTTAGTTACACTCTCATCAGCAACAAGTATGATATCACCTAATTCAACATTGTATGGTCCCATATAACCTTTTATTAAGTTATGAGCAACTAAATCTGCATCACTTAACATAACCAGATCAGTTTCATCTACTAAATTTTTAAGTTTAACTTCGTTTATCTCGTAGTCCCCTCTCTGTAAAACCATGTATACCTTTAATGATAAAGTATCCATATAAGTGATAGCTTTTACAGTTTTAGAAGCAGGAATTCCAAAGTATTCGCAAACGTCGTCTATCTTAGCAACATTAGGAGTATCTTTTAATTCTACTTCTGCTAATTCCTCTTTAGTTTCTACTATCTCTTCTTTAACAACACTCTCTGCTTTCTCAAGGTTAGCTGCGTACCCGCAAGTATTGCAGTAGATTATTTCGTCCTCACCAGATTCAGCTAATACATGAAATTCTTGTGATCCGCTTCCTCCGATAGCTCCTGAATCTGCTTCTACAGATCTGAATTTAAGTCCGCATCTTTCAAAAACTCTAGTATAAGCAGCCTTCATATTTTCAAATTCTTCATCTAAAGATTCATCGTTTGCGTGAAATGAGTAAGCATCCTTCATTAAGAACTCTCTTCCTCTCATAAGTCCGAATCTGGGTCTTCTTTCGTCTCTAAATTTAGTCTGGATTTGGTAAAGGCTAAGGGGTAAAGATTTGTATGATGATATATCATTCCTGATTATATCTGTGATTACCTCTTCATGAGTAGGACCTAATATAAAGTCTCTGTCATGTCTGTCTTTAAGCCTCATCATTTCTGGTCCCATTGCATCCCATCTTCCAGTTTCTTTCCATAATTCTGCTGGTTGTAATACCGGCATAAACAATTCTTGAGAACCTGCTCTATCCATCTCTTCTCTAGTTATTTTTTCCACTTTTTTTAATGCTTTATACCCCAAAGGAAGGTATGTATACACTCCACTTGCTAATTTTTTTATCATTCCTGATCTTAACATCAATTGATGACTGATTACCTCAGCATCTTTTGGTGTTTCTTTCAATGTTTTTGCGTACATCTTACTGAATCTCATATGATCTAATCCTCCTAATATTTTGATGAAAGACTACCCTTCATCAATAATTTTAAATTAATAAATTATTTTATCTTGTAATTTTTCTTATCTATCATTATATCAAGTTTGTTTTGGTTTATCAAAGCTTTTATTGATATAAAATAATTTTGTGAAAAAAATCATTTCATAGTCTATGATATTTTATTCAAATTCTTTATATGTTTTTAAAAGAATTCCATCTTTTAAATGGGGTTCTAAAAGCCTCAACCAATTTATACTCTGCTGTTCAAACAACTTCTGAGACATAAGACGCATATCTTCATCCATCTTCAGGTCTTCTGCTATATCCTCATATTTTTCAGGGTTACTTCCATATACCAGGCTGAGACTCCTATATCCCCTCTGGTCATCCAAACTGTGTTCATCCATCAAATCTTCAGAAGAATACTCTTCTACCTCCATCCCCTCCATAAAGAAAAGTTCAGCTGCTGAGATAGCCCGTTCTTCTCCATCTTCCGATGTCAAGATAAGCATAATTATTCCAAAATCATCTACAGCATCTTCCTCTTTCCCCAGGACAGGTATGTTTAAAAGATCTACCAGAGCATGACCTAATTCGTGATAGAAAGTGTGTTCTATTGAATCCTTTGCATAGATTTCCCATTCTTTCTCATATTCATCTTTAAACCTTTCCCTCACTTCCATTACAAAATCATAAGTTATGACTATCTCACGATTTTCAGAATTATAGTGTACAGAATCTCCATCTCCTACCACTACCAGAAGCTCTTCTTCTATTTTTATCTCTTTATTTACAGTGTCTACTAAATTTTCAATCACTCTGTTTTTTATCATCCATTCCCTTACTTCTTTTTCTTTCTTCTCAGTTGGAGGAGAATACCTTAACTGAACTTCTCCAAAAACAACCATAATATTTAACATGAATAACACCAATACTTTTTTCATTTTTCCTCCCAGGTCATTGTTTTTAGTGGTTAAGCCTTATCTTTTTTTAAAATGCTGATTCAGATATATATTTAACCTATGTGTATTTTCATATATAATCTCCATACTTTTCAGCTCTATAGCTCCCACAACTCCGGTGTTATAACTCCCGCAGTCTATAGATATTTTTTGGTCATCCACAAAATGGATCTTTCCGTCCAGGTTGGGAGTATGTCCGTAAACTATAATTTTATCGGTTTTTAAAAGGGGATGATCTATAAAATCTCCCCTTATCCATGTCATCTCATAGGAAGTCTGCTCCTCAATGGTTTTTTGGGGGTTTATTCCTGCATGAACCACAAAATATTTCCCCAGGTCAACTGCCATAGGCATATTTTTTATATATTTTAAGTGTTTACTCAAAATTTCATATTTTTTCTTGTAGGAATCGACAGTCTGTCTCCCCCCATTTCTATACCAGGCGAATAATTCCCCGTCTTCAATGGCGTTGACCATGAGATCTTCGTGGTTGCCAAAAGTATGAATTATATTTAATCCGCCGTCTATGAGTTTCTCTATCGTTTCATACATCTCAAAGCTGGAAGGCCCACGGTCACAGGAATCACCGTTTATAATCAACAGATCTTTTGCCGTCAGTTTAATCTTATTCAATAATTTTAAAAACAGATCATGGTATCCATGGATATCACTTATAACCCATATTCTGTCATAATCTTCCATCTTTAACTTAACTATATTCATAACTTCACTCCTATTTAATCTCATCCACTTTGAATTTTTCCACTATATCCATCCTCAATGTGTTTTCCCGTATCTCACCCCTGTATTTTTTTAGATATTCTATGGAGATATCCCTGACTAACTTTATTGTTTTTACGTCGTGAACTATGTCTACAAATTTTAGATCCGACATCCCGCTCTGGCGTGTTCCGAATATCTCCCCCGGCTTACGGAGTTTTAGATCTTCCTCGGCTATTAAAAAACCATCTGTAGTTGACTCCATAACTTTTAATCTGGATTTAGAGATATCATTATCTGTCTTGGCTATTAAAAAACAATAGGATTTATGCTCTCCCCTTCCTACCCTTCCACGAAGCTGGTGCAGTCCTGCCAGCCCGAATCTGTTGGCATTGGTTATCATCATAATGGTAGCATTGGGGACGTTCACTCCTACCTCTATAACTGTAGTGGATACCAATATCTGCAACTTATTTTTCTTAAACTTAGACATGGTTTCTTCTTTTTCTGGATTTTTTATCCTCCCATGGAGGAGGCCTATCTCAAATTCAGGAAATCTCCTAACCATCTCTTCATAAAGTTCTGTAGCAGAGGTTACAGCCATTTTTTCACTCTCCTCAATAAGGGGAGCTACGATATATGCCTGCCTTCCCTTGACCAGTTGTTTTTCGATAAAGTCATAGGCTTTTTCCAGATCATTATCCGACTCTATCCACTTGGTCTTTATAGGAGTCCTCCCTGGAGGCAGCTCATCTATGATGGACACATCCAAATCCCCATAGATGCTGAGAGCCAGGGATCTGGGGATAGGTGTAGCACTCATAACCAATAGATTAGATATTTCCCCCTTATCTCTCAGTTTTTTTCGCTGTTCCACTCCAAACCTATGCTGTTCATCTACCACAATTAATCCTAATTTATGAAATTCCACATGATCTTCTATAAGGGCATGGGTTCCCACCACTATATCGATGACTCCCTCCCTTATCTCAGATAGGAGTTTTTCTCGTTTTTTTCCCTTTATACTTCCGGTTAGGATCTCCACCCTCACTCCTAATTCAGCCAAATCATCTGCCACCGACAGATAATGCTGGACAGCCAGGATCTCTGTAGGAGCCATGATTACCCCCTGATAGGAATTTTCCACAAGGTATAGGAGCATTAAAACAGCTACAATGGTTTTTCCCGACCCTACATCCCCCTGGATCAGCCTGTTTACAATCTTCCCCCCTGCCAGATCTTTATATATCTCTGTAATTACTTTTTTTTGTGCCCTGGTCAGCTCAAACCCCAGGCTGTTCAGATATTTTTTCACCATATGCCTGTCATCATTTAACTTATATTTAGAGGTGTTATCGGCATCCAATTGGAACCTTTTAGACAGGATTCCTAATTCCAAGATTAGGAGTTCCTCCACAGCCATCCTGTTTTTCGCTTCCTCTATCTCCCTCAGGTTTTTTGGCAGATGAATTTTCAGGATTGCCTCCTTCCTCCCCATCAATTTATATTCTTGAAGTATCTCACAGGGTATATTCTCCTCTATATATGGAATATACTTTTTTATTGTATCCCTTATTATTTTCCGCAGCCCATTTTGAGATAAATTTCTATTGCTGCTGTAGACAGGTTTTATCTCCTCACTTAATTTACCGCTGTATTTCCTGTATTCCGGTCCCACAATCTGAAAGTTATATCCCCTCTTTACATTCCCGATAAATACATATTCCTCTCCTATCTGCAGACTCTTCTTAAGATACGGCATCTGAAACCACACCAGATCCAGCATCCCTGTCCCGTCGGTAATACGAGCTGCAGTCATGGTTTTACGGGTTTTAGTTTTCCTGTTTTCTATTGAGACGATCCTTCCGATGACCACCACATATTCTTCCGATCTGATCTCACCTATTTTTTTTATATTGGATCTGTCCTCATAGGTCCGGGGGAAGAAATATATCAGATCCATGATGGTGTTTATTCCCAGATTTTTTAGGGCAGCTATGGTTTTTTCTCCTACACCCTTAATATCCAGATTTTCTATTTTATTGTATAAGTTTTTGTAATTCATGAGTTCCTCCATTCATTCTTTGCTTGTCCAAAGAACGGAATCAAGAAAAGACACCCGTAAAAAAATTATTATTCCATATCTAATTATTTATAAAAAATCGAAACTCACTTCGTTCAGACAATCGAATATTTTTATAAAATAATTACAATACTTCATTTAACATAATTTTTTTAATGGGGCTAATTTCTTTTTTTCTTTTTTAAAAGCTAAGATTTTTTTATCGTGGTTCAAATTATCTAACATTTCTTTTATATTCCACTTTCTAAATGTTTTCCAACTTCTCAGTAGAATTTAACTAAGTCGTCGTGCAAATTAGGTTCCGCAGTGTAACGAGGACGGTAGCTGTAAAAAGACTAAAATAACCTCTGTCTTACTCAAATAAACATTTTTTAGAAAGTGTGAGCTTTTCTTTGGTTCGTTTCGATTTATGATTATTGATTTTTTTCATACTCAAAGAAAAAAATTAAATATGACTCATCAAAAGTAAATGAACCCGTATTAAAGATGGAATCTTTAGAACTTTTTTTAATCTTATAACAAAAATAACCTAATATTTACTACTTTGGGTTCCTTTACGAAGTTCACATTTAAAATTAAGTTTTAAGTACACTTAATTTTTATAATCATGAAAAATACCATAAGAAGAAGAGTTAGATTTTGAGTCTAAAGAGTCCCTCTTTAATACGGGTCTGTTTCTTGTCTTGACACAAGAAATAGACGAAAGAAAGTCAAGAAGTTTCTAATTGTCTTAGCTAAGTAATACACAATCGTCATTGTAGAAACACTACTGCCGAAGCAGAACGACTATAAACTTCGATAAAATGCTAACTATTGTTACATTGGTTTCTCCCTGGTAGGAAGCAACATAAGAAGATGAGGGTCTAGGAAGAGGGTCTCTTTAAATCTCCTTCCCATCTCTATAGTTAACTTCCCCCTCTACTTCCCCGTTATGAAAATAATAAATCCACAGACCATCCATCTTACCGTTTAGGTAGCTTCCCTTTCTCTTTACCTTTCCGTTATAAAAATAATATGTCCACTCCCCGTCGGACTTCCCATTTTTAGAATAACCCCTGCTCTCTATATTAGAGTCATCATAGTATAAAACGGCTTCCCCTGTGTAGGGCATATCTCCGTTGTGGGTATAGATAAGACCTTTTCTAAACTCTATTTTTTCCGCTGACCCCTTATCGCTGCATCCAAATAAAGTTATAACTGCCAGTAATATTGTTATAATTTTTTTCATCTCTCTTCTCCGCCTTTTTTAGTTATGAATTTTACCTTTAAAAATTTAGATTTTTTTATTCTTCTCCTAGTATACCACAAAGTTTTTTTGTTGACATTCCCCCTTAAAAAGGTTATTATTTATTCAAAATAATCTATAAAGGAGGTAACTGTTGTGTCAAAGGGATTTACTTGGTGGTGGAAAAATTTATCTAATAATTTTAATACTGTTTCATCTAAGTAGACTGACATCTAATCAATAGTTATATCTTTTTTATCCTTTAATTCATATTTTAATATAGAATAGAGGAAAATTATATATACTTGACCAGTCATCTCGGCTGGTCTTTTTTATTATAGGAGGGAACCATGAAAAAAATAATATCAGGAATACAGCCAAGCGGGATCTTACATATAGGAAACTATTTTGGTGCAATACAACAATTCATCAAATTCCAGGAAGAAAACGACTGTCTGTTCTTCGTAGCAGATTACCATGCTCTTACATCTTCTACAGATGCAGATGCACTGCGTAAAAACACCAGGGATGTAGTTTTAGACTACTTGGCATTAGGAGTAGACCCTGCAAAGGCCAGTATCTTTATCCAGTCCCATGTACCGGAACATACAGAGCTTATGTGGATTTTATCAAATCTTACTCCTATGGCTCTTTTAGAGAGAGGTCATTCATTTAAGGATAAGAGTGCTCGTGGAATCTCTTCCAACACAGGGTTATTTACATACCCGGTATTGATGGCGGCAGATATCTTAATGTACGATGTAGATATGGTTCCAGTTGGAAAAGATCAAAAACAGCATCTGGAGATGACCCGGGACATAGCTACAAAATTCAATGAAAAATACACTGAAATTTTCAAACTGCCTGAACCTATGATCGTAGAAAGTACAGCTGTGGTCCCCGGGGTAGACGGGGCGAAGATGTCTAAATCGTATGGTAATACCATCGATATGTTTGCATCTAAGAAGATATTAAAGAAACAGGTAATGAGTATTGTAACAGATTCTACACCACTGGAAGACCCGAAAGATCCGGATAACAATGTAACTACCCTGTATAAATTATTTGCTACTCCTGAAAAGTTAGAGGAGATGAAAGAAAAATTCAGAGCCGGTAACTACGGATATGGTCATGCTAAAAAAGAACTTTTAGAAGCTGTCCTGGAGCACTTTGCAGAAGCAAGAACCAGACGTGAAGAATTAGTGGCTAACCCTGAATATGTAGATAAAATTTTGGCTGAGGGTGCAAAAAAGGCTCAGGCAATAGCTAAGGCTAAGATGGTAGAAGTTAAAAAGGCGGTAGGACTGATATAAATAATCAATGATTTATTTATTCCCAACTAGTCTATAAACTAAAAGAGAGAAGACCCATATGGGTCTTCTCTCTCTTTTTATATTATCTACTTTCCCCCTCCCTACGAGGTCTACATTTAAAATTAAGTATAATAAAAACTTAATTTTAATATTCGTAGAACCTGACATAAGAAGGAAGGGGTCTATACTGTTACTTTTTTACCTTCTTTATTGTATACCTTATCTTTTACTGCTAAGAATACTACTCCTATACCTACTGCTAAGGCAATTCCTGTATATTTAGACATCATTACCGGTAATCCAAATCCAATTGGTGCCATCATGATGAATGCAATACATACAGATGTCATGAATACTGCCGGGATAAATGTAATCCAGAAATTTTTCTTTTCCCTTACAAAGTAAGCTGTAGAAGTCCATAATACGATAGTTGCTATCAACTGGTTAGTGAACCCGAAATATCTCCATACAATGTTGAAGTCTACCTTTGAAAGGAAGAATCCAATGACAAATAACGGTATAGCTACTAATAATCTATTTTTCATAGAGTGCTGTTCAAAGTTAAGTGCATCTGCTATTGTAAGTCTGGCACTTCTGAATGCCGTATCTCCAGATGTGATAGGTGCTGCTACTACTCCAAATACTGCCAATGCTCCTCCAACTTTTCCTAATAACGAGTTAGATATTACATTTACAATTGTTGCTGCATTCCCGTCAAATCCTGCTAATCCTTTTACTCCTCCAAAGAATGCCATTGCTGCTGCTGCCCATACTAATGCTACTACACCCTCTGCAATCATAGAACCATAAAATACATTCTTACCCTGTTTTTCATTAGTTAAACATCTTGCCATAAGCGGTGATTGAGTTGAATGGAATCCTGATATTGCTCCACATGCTATTGTGATAAATAACATTGGGAATATAGGAGTTTTCATAGGTGATGCCTGCATATTTGTTATATTCCCAAATAATTCCGGGATCTCAAATCCTCCTACAAATAACATAATTCCTACACCAGCTGCCATGAATAACAGTGCTGCTCCAAACAATGGATAGATCTTAGCTATTATCTTATCTACCGGTACCAATGTTGCTATTAAATAATAAGCGAATATGATATAGATCAATACCTGTACATTTAATCCTGTTAATCCATGTAAGATAGTTGCAGGCCCTGCTACAAATACCACTCCTACTAATACCAATAGTACTACAGATATAACTCTCATTGCCATTCTATAAGGTTGTCCTAAATATTTTCCAACTAATTCCGGTACAGATTTACCGTCATTTCTAAGGGATAACATTCCTGACATATAATCATGTACTCCCCCTGCAAATATTGATCCAATTACAATCCATATAAATGCTACCGGACCGAATAAAGCTCCTGCAATTGCTCCAAATATTGGTCCTAATCCTGCAATGTTTAAAAATTGAATCATAAATATTTTCCAGCCTGGTAATGGTATAAAGTCTACCCCATCCTCTAATTTAATTGCCGGTGTTTCCGCTTTTGGATCTACTCCAAATACCTTCTCAACAAACTTTCCATAAAAAAGATGCCCTAAAACCAATAAAACTATCGATAATAAAAAAGTAATCATATCGTCCTCCTAAATAAATTTAATATATTTGATATATTTTGATATGATCATTATACATCTATTAAAGATTCAAGGTGTAGTTTGGAGATAAAATACAAAATTCTAAACATTAAATACAAATACTCGTCATGAAATACATTTTAAAGTTCCGAGTTTTATCAAGTCACCCAGTTTTATTTCAGAACGTTTGGTTTGTTTTTCTACTTTATATTCAATAAAGTTCTAAATTCTTTTATCTTATTCCGGCTCACAGGAACTTCTATCTCCAAGTCTTCTATCTTTAGATTATACGTACTGTTGAACCAGGGTATTATTTCTTTTATCTTATTTATATTCACTATATACGATCTGTGGGTCCTAAAAAATATATCTGGAAGTTCTCCCTCCAGATCAGATATCTTCTGCTTGGAAAAATATATTTCCCCCCTGGCATATACCTTGGTTTCCCTTTCACAGGCTTCAAAAATATAAACTTGATCCAGGGATAAAACATACATCTTTTCCCCCTTCCAAAGGGTTAATCGGCTTATATTTTTGCCTTCTTTAGGTTTTTCTGCTATATTTTTTTCTATTAAACTGTCTAAAGTTTTTATTATCCTCTCCTCAGAATATGGTTTTAATATATAGTCAAAAGCCTTTATACTGAAAGCATCCACTGCATATTCACCGTATGCAGTAATAAATATAATCTGTGGTTTAGTTTCAAATTTTGAGATCAACTTGGCTAAGACCATCCCATTCATGTTCGGCATATTTATATCTAAAAATATTACATCTACACTATTTTGTTCAAAAAAACTAAGAGCAGACATAGAATCCTCAAACTCCCCTACAATTTCTAACTCTTCATATTTTTCTATAAAATACCGAAGCTCCATCCTTGCCGGATATTCATCATCTATTATTATACACTTCATTATTCCTCCCTGATATCAAAAGTTATCCTCGTTCCCTCCTCTAATCTTTCTATTTTCAGCCCTTTTCCATAGATCAGTTTTATCCTCCGATGCACATTATACAGCCCTATCTTGCTGCTTTCAATGCTGTCACTGTATATTTTATCTATAACTTCCTGATCTATACTCCTACCATTATTTTCTATGACCACACGTATTTTTTTATTATCTACCCTGTATATTTTGAGATAGATCTCTTTTCCCCCTGTTCCATTTAACAGCCCATGCTGTATTGCATTTTCTACCAGGGGCTGGATTGTCAGACTTGGTATCTTTATCAGCTTAACATCTTCATCTATCTCATAGTGCATATTTATTTTATCATGAAATCTCGCTTTTTCTATATTCACATAGGCTTTGACCTGCTCCAATTCCATCTCTATATCCACCGGTTTATTTCCATTGTCTAAATTATATCTGAGATAACTTGCCAGATCAATAATTGTACTTCTGGCCTGAATAGGATTTATTCTCACAAAGGAGGTTATTGTATTCAGTGCATTGAATAAAAAATGAGGATTGATCTGGGTCTGTAATGCCCTTATCTCTGCATCTCTGGCCATCTCTTCCAATTTTTTTATCCGGCTTATCTCCAGCTGGGTAGATATAAGTTCAGATAATCCAAGTACCAGGTTTTTATTTCTCTCAGATATATAGGAATTTTCCGAAAAATAAACTTTTAATGCTCCGGTTACTTCGGTTCCTGATTTGAGAGGCACTATTATAAATGAAATAATATCGTCAGAGATACAGTCTAACCTTATCTCTTCCTCATCCTCCTTGTTAACCACCCTGAACTTACCTGTTCTGAGTACTTCCTTTGTGACATTTCCTTTGATTTTTCTATGCATTATTTTATAGTTTTCATCCTGGCCGCAGTATGAAATTATATTCTCCATATCGGTAAATACCACTATTTTGGCTCCTAAAGATTCCAATATAGTCCTGCATACATTTTTTAATGAATTTTCATTTACTTCCCTGAAGTACGGGAGTGTTTTATTGGCTATCTCCAAAACTAACCTGGCCTCTTCTCCTGCTACCCTGTCTTCCTCCAGCATCATATTTTCTGTTATTAATAGTACTATGGATACTCCCAGAGCATTTACTAAAACCATGGGAAAATAGATAGTTTCCACTATATTTAAAGCCAGATAAAATGGTTTTGACATGACTAATATCAGCCCCATACTGATATTTTCAATAATAATCCCACCTATAAATCCCAATATATATTTATTTTTTACATTGAGTTTATTTAAGTATCCCAGTCCCCAGCCCCCTAAAAAAGTGGCTATACCACAGGGAATTGCTGTTATCCCATGGGGATCTATCATAATCCTGTGGATTCCTGCAGTTAATCCCGTGATAAGTCCGATCATAGGACCCCCTATAATTGCTGCTACAACTACACTGATATTTCTAGTATTGGCTATGGCACCATTATAGTCTGTCCCCATATAGGTCCCCCCTATAGCCAGCACAGAAAATATCAGAGATAATAATACCATATCCAGTTTTTTATACCTTTCTTTCTTGATTAACCGCTTAAATCCCCTGGCTCTCGACAGGAAAAATGCTATGGTTATAATATAACCTAAACTATTTATTAAATTTCCAACAAGCCCGAACATAGCTCCTCCTTTATATTAATATATTTATATAAGTTTATTTTACACTATTAGTAAAGGTGTTGCAAAAAGTTTATAAATTAAGAGGTTAATGGCTATAAACTTCGAAATTCAAAATCGAAATACATTTAAATTTTCTTTTAGTTATAAGAAAATTTAATACTCGTATATCAGTCAGACTTTAGTAATTAGTAACCTCTGATGTCAGACATACACAGAATATAAATAAAATTTCAGGTGTTATTATATTTTTATTGACAATTCTTTACTTATCAAGTAAACTTTAGGTGTGAAAAAATATTAGCTTAATAATTGGAGGTAATCTATGAATACAATAAAAAATAAAGATTTAGAACAAAAAATAATGAATTTATATTTAAGACACCAAAAACAAAGTGAGTCCATGGAATGGAATTTCTACGAATATATGCCCTGGGATAAAGGACAGTCTTTTTCTACCCTGCCCTATGATAAGTCGCAAAATACCCTCCCTCGTGAGTTGATCACAGCAATAGAAACTTCTATGCTGACAGAATTAAACCTTCCCTGGTATACTACTTTTTTAAACAATATGTTTACAGGCAGTTTGGAGCCGCTGCAAAACTTTGTACGTACATGGGTAAGTGAGGAAGATCAGCATGCTTCAGCTTTGGAAACTTATTTAATTTTGACTAGAAATGCTGATCCTAAGGATCTTACAGTGGTAAAAAAAGAGATTCTTACCACTGGCTGGGACTCTGTCTTATCAGAACCCCTTTCATCCATGGTCTACACCTCATTACAGGAGCTGGGAACAGTGGTGTTCTATAGAAATATAGCGAAATATGCAGAAAAATACGACTCTGGGCTCAGTGATCTGCTCCTTCGAATCGCCAAAGATGAATCCTCTCACTACGCATTCTATAATCAAGTAGTCGATGCACACCTGGAATTAAATCCTGATTTAATAGTCCACGTCTGGCCTGTAATTAAAAACTTCAAAATGCCTGGAGGATCTTTGAGTGATTTTGATGACAGGATGAAAATCATTCAAAAAGCCGGATATGGCCCGGATGAATATGTCAATCAGGTTTTAGAAGTTCTTATTAAAAGGTGGAAAATTGCTAAATTGGAGCCTGCTACCCCTGAAGGGAAGGAAGCCCAGATAAATATTTTAAAATATTTAGAAAAAATCAAAAGAATCAATGCGAGATTAAAAAAGTAACGTGAAATAGAAAAAGCCATCTGAATTTTAGATGGCTTTTTCTATTTCCTTACCTTCAGTATCTTTACTGTCTTTGTATTTTTCTTTGCTAAACTCAGGTTTTTTTCATAATTTATCTTACTGAGGAGGATAAATATTGCATCTATCACAGTCAGCTGGGTTATTGTAGACGAAATTGCCGTCAGTCTAAAATTAACATTCTCAGCCACAGTTTTAATGGCTATGTCCGCCAGCTTACTCAGTGGATTTTCCACTACCTTAGTCAGGGTAATTATCTTTGCCCCATTTTTTTTGGCTATCTCCACAGATTTGATTATCTCATATGTCTGTCCGCTGTGGGATATGGCAAAAACCAAATCATTGGGAGTGGTATTATTCATACTGGTCAGCTGTATATGGGTATCGTCTAGATAACTGGCACTTAGATCTATCTCCAATAATTTATACATGAAATTCTTGGCCACCAAACCTGAAAATCCTGCTCCTAAAATATAGATATTCCTGGCTTTACATATGGCATCTACGGTGTTTTCCATATCCAAAACATCTATAATAGAAGTGGTATTTTTTATAGCTTCAATATTTTGATAGGCTACTTTTTTTATAACTTCTGAACTTGTATCGTCCACTGAAATCTGGTCATGTACTATCTTAGTTTTCTTTGATTTTTTCCTGATTATTGCCTCACTTAGAGCTATCTTAAATTCTGGAAACCCCTTATATCCCAGTTTTTTAGAAAACCTGATTATACTGGGCTGGCTTATTCCTATTAATTCTCCTAATTCCTTAGCTCTCATCCCCTTTATATTTTCTAAATTTTCCAAAATATATTGAGCTATCTTTTTCTCAGTTTTGGTAAATATCTCTTGCATTTCCCTTAATTTTGTTATACAATCCATTTTTATTCAACCCCTTTTGTAAATTATAAAACATATTTAAAATTTGTGCAAAATTTTATTTTATCTTTGAAATAAAATTACAAAAATCTTCTAAATATACTTTATCCTTTATATCTTTAAATATTTACAGGTGATATGTTATAATATTGGGGTAGTAATAATCAATTAATTTATAGGAGGGACAAATTATGGATAACGCTTTAGTAATCGTAAGAAATATGAGAAGAAAAAATAAAATCAAAAGAGAAGTGACTGATGTTGAGAAAAAAATAAGAGACAACAGGAAGAGAGTTGAGTTATTAGATAACTTATCATCATATATCAAAGATAATATGACTACATCTGAGATAAAGGATATCATTCAAAGTATGAAGAGTGATTATGAGGACAGAATCGATGATTTCATCATCAAAACTGCTGAATTTTCAAAGGAAAGAAGAGATCTTAATAAAAATATCAAGGAATTGATGCAGGCTAACCAGCTACAGGAAAATAAGTAAATAATAGTTATAAAAAAATGAAGGGAAACCTTCATTTTTTTATGGAAAGGTTTTTCTTTATTAGTTTTTCTAGTTTTCTGAAAACAAATGAAGTATTGTTTTTATGAATGAGGAGGCAAAACTCTTATCTGCGAACCGACAACATTCCAAAGCCATAAGCAATTAGTTTACAAAATAGAGAGTTTCATAGAGGTTTTAAATTCTACTAAAGATAATTTAGTTATGGTCGAAAACTTATGTGGCTTGAAAAATCATTAAAAAAAAGTAGAAGTTCTAATTAACAGAATAAATCTGTTAAATTTATCTGAGCATATTTTATAGTAAAATCTGGATTTATAACTCCATTCTAACAAAACAACATAGCATTTTTATATTTTAATTTTGGATTTTTTCAAATATACGTTATAATAGTATTTAGGTTATTTATAGCGAATTGTTAAAACAGGAGAAGATATATGAATATTATTGAATTTAAAGATGTAGCAAAATCACATTTAACTCAAAAGTTATATGAAAATGTTAATTTAGAGATCAACAAGGGAGACAAGATTGCTATTGTTGGTAATAATGGAAGTGGAAAATCAACTTTATTAAAATTAATAAATGAAGATGAATATCCAACTTATGGAGATATAGTAATTGAAGAGGAAGCACAAATTGCTTACTTTGATCAATTTGGAGAAACAAGTTTAGATAAATCGGTAAAAGAGTTATTAGATTCACCATTTGAGCATATAATAAAAGCTCAGGTTCACTTGGAAGAAGTTTCGACTCAGTTTACTGGTGAAGCAGACAATGATGAAAAAGTAATGGAAGAATTTCAAAAAGCTTCAGACCTTTTTGAAAGTTTAGGAGCATACGACTATATTCATTTACAATCTGAATTTATAGATGTATTTGAATTAGATAGTAAGTTAGATAGAGAATTTAAAGATTTAAGTGGTGGAGAAAAGCAATATGTAAGACTTGCAATAGCTTTATTCAAAGAATCTAACCTTGTAATATTAGATGAACCATTATCATATTTTGATAAAAAGAAAACTGCTTGGTTAGCTAACTTTATTTCTAAAAGTTCTAAAGCATTTTTAGTAGTTTCTCATAGTATTGATTTTATTAGATTATTTTCTAATAAATTCTTTGATGTAGATAATTTTAAAGTAACTACATATGAAGGGGATTATAGAACCTACCAAAAGGACAAAAAGATACAACTAAAGGAAGAGAAGAAAGAAAATAGAGAAAAAGAATTTGAAATAGAAAAAACCCGTGAAAGAATTAAGAAAAAAGAAATATTAGTACAAGGAGTCGGAAATAATCGTTCTCATGCTGTAATCTTAAGAAGGATGGAAAGAGAATTAGAAAGATTAGAAAAAGGGAAAAATGTACATTCTAAAGAATCTGAATATACTTATAATTCTAGCCCTGAAGAATATCTTACAATTAATAAAGATATTGGGGATGTAATAGCTTCAGTTAATAATGTTTCTAAGGAGTTCCCTGAAAAAACATTATATAAAGATGTTAACTTTGATATATTAAAGAACAGTAAAATATGTATTGTAGGAGAAAATGGCGCTGGAAAATCAACTTTATTAAAGATGATTTTAGGAGAAGAAGTACCTACTACAGGAACTATTGATATAAACCCTAAGGCAAAATTCTCTTATATAGAGCAAGAAACTATCTTAGAAGATGAAAATATGAGGATTACAGAATATATTCAGGATAAAACTGGTCTAAACCAAGACTTTATTGAAGGAGCTATTGACTCTCTTTTCAATTACGAAGAAGAATTTAGAAGCAAAAAATTATATATGTTAAGTGGTGGAGAGAAAAAGAGATTAGAAATATTTACTAATATCTTAGCTGAAACTCACTTGCTTGTAATAGATGAACCTTCTACTTATATGGATCGTTACTCTAGGTCTACAATTGCAAATATGTTAAATGAATATCACGGTGCCGTTGTCTTAGTTACTCATGACAAAGAATTATTAAGAATGATTAATTTTGAAATGTTTGATATTAGAGATAGATTATTTAGAGAGAAAGAAAGAGGTTAAAAATTGAAATAAAAAAATGAAGGGAAACCTTCATTTTTTTATGGAAAAGAAGTTTTCTGGAAACAAATGATGAATTGTTTTGTTATTTAAATTTATTATTAGTATAGTGCTCATTCAAAAAAACTGCTTTATATGATATATTTAAAATAAAAAGGAGAAATTAATGAAACAAATACTTTATGGTACAAGAAATGATGCCAAGGTAAAACAGATGAAAGAGGCGTTAAATGGTATGGATATTGAAATCATTGGGTTAAACGATATTAAAAAAAAAATACCTGAAGTAATTGAAGATGGGAAAACTCCATTAGAAAACGCCAAGAAAAAAGCTGAAGCATATTTTCAAGAATTTAAAATTCCAGTTTTTTCTTGTGATACAGGACTCTATTTCGAAGGAATAAAGGATATAGATCAGCCTGGAGTTTATGTAAAAAGGGTTAAAGGAAGAGAACTTTCTGACGATGAAATGATAGAATATTATTCAAAAATTGCGAAAAAGAATGGTGGTGAAATTATTAGTTGTTATGAAAATGCTATCTGTCTAAAAATAGATGAAAATACTAGCTTTGAATATCAAGGACCGGAGATATCTGTTAATAAATTTATAATATCAGAAAAACCTTATGACAAAAAAATAAAAGGTTTTCCGCTAGATTCATTATCTAAAAATATTATGACTAACAAATACTATCTTGAAGAGAAGAAACCAGATGAGCAAGAAAATCGTATGAAAGAAGGAGTTAGAAATTTTTTTAAAGAAAGTTTTAAGCACACTATTTAAAATAGTGTGCTCAACTTGACATTCATTTCTTATTGTAGTATATCTGATACTATAATTTAATAAATTTTAGAACTATGGGGTGTAAAGAAAATGGAAACAATAATTAACTACTATAATAAGTATGATGAAGAACCAAGGCTCATGAGAACAAAAGCTAATACATTGGAATTTGAAACAACTAAATATCTTTTAAAAGATTATATTAAGGAAAGTGATACAATTTTAGAAACAGGTGCTGGTACCGGGAGATATTCTTTTTATTATGCTAATGAGGGAAACTGTGTTACTGCTACAGATCTGGTTCCTAGACATATAGAAATCATGAAAAATAAAGCTTTAGAAAAAAAAATGAATAATCTTACAATAGGATTAGCTAATGCAACTAATTTAGAGGAGTATGCAGATGAATCTTTTGATGTTGTTCTTTGTCTTGGCCCAATGTATCACCTGACAGCCATGGAAGATAGAGAAAATTGTATAAAAGAAAATTTAAGGGTTTTAAAGCCAGGAGGTATTTTAGCGGTAGCTTATATAAATAAACATTATATTCTTTCAAACCTTCTTTTTGAAGATAAAAAGTTTTTAAATAATTCTTTTATAGATAAGGTTCTAACAAAAGGATATTTAAGTGAAAATGATGGATTTAATTTTTGGACAGATTCATGTTATTTCACTCCTAGAGAAATTGAAGAATTCCTGGTGAAATTTAGCATAAATAAATTAGAAAACGCTGCTACAGATGGTTTAGGAAGGCTTCTTCCGGAAAAAGTGAATAATCTTACAGATCAAGAATTTGAGATATATAAAAACTATCATTTTAAAAGTTGTAGAGAAGAATCACTTGTTGGTTATAGTAATCATGCACTTTATATAGGAAGAAAAAGCCTATAAATACTTATTATCTTTTAATTATAATGAATCATATATAAATAAAAAAAGAAATTCTAATATCCAAGAGACAAAAGCACACTATTTAATGGTGTGTTTTTTATTTTGCAAAAACAAGATCTTTAAATTTTGCATAAAATTCAAAAAAGTTTAAGTAATGAAAAAAGAGGAATATTAACTCCTCTTTATCCGGTCTTTAACCTAAAGACCTGTTTTCTATCCTCAAGTATCACAATCTTTGGAGGAATTCGTACTACCTTTAAGATTATTTTTCTTTGTAATATCTTTTTTTCCGCCCTTCTTAAACAGTCTTAACCTCAAGACTTTTAAAAGAGGTCAGTTTCCACTTTTGATCTTTTCTAATACGCTCATAATTACCCCCCCTATATTTATTTATATTATTTCATAAAAGAGTCTGAATTTATGTGACTTTGTCACATTAGATTTAATTTATTAATTTTTTTAGGGCATCAATATCTTTTACAAGAACACTCTTTCTTTTTAATTCGACTATATTATTCAGCTGCATATTTTTTAAACTTCTTGAAATAACTCCCCTGGAAGGATATTAAAGAGAGTTATCTCCCTTCCGTTGTTGGCGATTAGATATACCCTGAGCTTTCCCTCTTTAACAAGCAGAAGACCAGGGCAGGAATCCACGTCAACTCCCTCCTTATTTCTTAATTTTTTTTGTTGTTTATTTTGTAAAAATTGAAGTTTTTCCTCGGGCTTTAATATTTCTAATAATTTTTTTTCAGTCATCGACCTATTCTCCTCTATTAATTGGCAGTCCAGTATTACTTATTACTTCCAATGTATTTTACACTATTTAATTTTTTTATAACTCCTTTAAATTCATATTCAAGTACTATACTATCATTTATTCTCTATTTTTAATATTTTTTTAGATTAATATAGTGGAAAAAAGATTAGAGTGCTATTTTCTTTAGGATGAAGTTTATTGTTTAAAATGTTATAATAACAGATATAATATTTTAATTTAAAGAGGTGAAAAAATTGGCAACGAAAAGTATAGAAAAATTAACAGACTATTTTTATAGATTTCCGGGGATCGGGAAAAAATCTGCCAGCAGACTGGCATTCCATATCCTGGAGATGGAAAAAAATGAGATAGATGAATTTGTAAAGGCTGTCTACGAGGTAAAAAACAACACTGAAAAATGTACAGTCTGCGGTAACTTAAGTGAATCTTCGGTCTGTGATATATGCAGTAATGAAAGTAGAGATAGTTCTGTCATATGTGTTGTAGAAGATAATAAAGATATTATCGCCTTGGAAAAATCGAAGTCATACAATGGTAAATACCATGTTTTAAATGGTAAGATAGCTCCCCTCAGCGGGATAACCCCTGATAAATTAAATATCAAACCACTTTTAACCAGGGTAGCTGCTGAAGAAATAGATGAGATTATCTTAGCTCTTAATCCTGATTTAGAGGGGGAGACTACAGCTATGTATCTCATGAAATTACTCAAACCATTTGGTGTAAAGATTTCTAAGATTGCCAGCGGAATCCCCATGGGTGGAAATATCGAATTTTCTGATATCGCTACAATCAACCGGGCATTAAATGACAGACAGGAGCAGTAGACAGGATAAAAAAACTCCTAATTATTAGGAGTTTTTTTTGATATGCCTTCTAACCTGTTTTAATAAATTTGAAATAAAATATCTTATTCCTATTATTTCTTTCTTAATAAAAATTTTATATCCACTGCATATACATTTGTCCTCTTGATCTTATCCATAACAGTCCTTCCATTGGCTGCAAGGTAAAGTACGTTATCTTTCAGAGCAGGAGTTGTTACTATATCTCCATTTACTATAAATTCAAATAACTGTTTTTTAGAATGAATATCTTTAATATATAATTTATCTCCTATAACTGAGATTTCTAAGTCTTGATATTTTATTTTTCCTACCTTCCCCTTAAAAGGTTTAAACTCTTCAGGAAATTTATACCCTGCTTCTACATCTGTTGTTTTCCCGCTGTCTCTATCAAGAACATAGGTCTGAGGGAAATCATAAAAATTTCTCCTCAAAAAATCATCATTAGTTAAGAAAGAAATATTTTTCTCTGAAAACTTCAGATCAGAAGTTATTCCACTGGGAACTTTTGCTACCCATTTTACTTTATTTTGACAGTTATAAAAAATCATAAAATAAAAGTTTGACACAAAGAATACAAGAGTTATTAGATTAAATAAAACCTTCGAAGGACTCCTCCTCACAACTCTTTTCCTAGTTTTTGCTGCCATAAGATATACTCTGAGTCCCAGGAGGAGGATTAGTCCTCCTACTCCCATTGGAAAACCTTCACTTTTATTGTTGAATAACAGTGCTACCATACTCGGAAGGAGAAGAAATAAAGGAGATAAAATATCCATCTTAGGAGATTTTACTATCCCATCAAACCTTTTTTTGGCTAAGATAAATTCAATAATTCCTATCAGGAAAAATAAGTATATTGCCTTAGGAGACACCACTAGATAGAGACCTATATTTATGGTAAATAATACAATAAATATAGGAAATGATAGGATGTATTTTGAATTCCCTCTGCTCCTTTTTAACTCTTTAAACATTTTCTTCCCCCTACTTTAATTTTATCGATAAACTCATTCCTCTTTTTTAAACAATCACTACATTTATACTGCTTTTTATCCACTTAAGCAAGATAAATCTTAAATTTTGATAAAAACATTCTTAAAAAAATAAAAAAAGAACTAGAAATTCCAGTCCTTTTTCTATACATCTGCTTTATTTCCCTCCTAATCTGTATTATCTTTTATTGGTATTTGAATCTCTGTCACAAATTCATCTTCTTCATCTGTTTCATGGATATCTATCATATATATCTCCAATATTTCTCCATCTATTTCTAAGTTATTTTTACCCATATATTTTTTTATCTTTTCATAATGAATATTCATCCCTTCATATGGTCCTTTAAAAATCAGAGAAATATACCTTCCTTTTTTCAGTCTGTCTTCCCCCGAATCATCCATCAAAAAAGTCCCCCTATACTTCGTATATTCTCCTGATTTATATTCATCTATTCCTAATATTGCCCCTCCCCTGCTTCTTGCGAAATTCTGGCCTTCATCTGTATTTGTTCTGTTGGTTAGTTTTTTTAATTCTAAATCTATTTCCCAGCCTGTGCCTATATCGCTGTACCTTTTATAACACCTTCTTTCAGGGAGGGTAACTTCAACAATTTTATTATATTTGTCGTTATCCCCCACCTCATTGAGATATTTTTTTTTCGAATTTAATTGTTTTTTTAGTTCTAAAAGCTCACATAGTTTTTCCTCTATTACCCCCAATTGAAAATCAATTAATTCCAAACTTTTCCCCACACTTCTTTCCTCTATATATTTTTTTATTTCTCTCAAAGAGACGCCTAAATTTCTTAATCCTCTTATGGTACTTAATTTCCATATCTGCTTTGCACTGTAATATCTATAACCATTTTCTCTTATTTCCTGCGGCATAAGCAGTCCTTCTTTTTCGTAATACCTCAGTATATCTGTACTTATGTTGTAAAGTTTACTTATTTCTCCTATTTTATAGAGTTTCATCATATCACCCCCATAAAAAATAACACCTTTACTTATTTTAGTCAACTACTATAAAAAAATCCTCTATTGACCTTAGAACGGTTCTAAGGTTTATAATTAATTAAAGGAGATGTTTTTTTATGAATATAACTATCAAAAAAAAGGGAATTACTAAAACCCTTTTCAAATATGCCTTCCCATCTATCCTGTCCATGTGGATATTTTCTCTATACACCATAGTTGACGGGATCTTTGTTGGCCGGGGAGTAGGAGCAGAGGCCCTGGCTGCAGTAAATTTATCCATGCCTTTTCTAAATTTTTCTTTTGCCATATCTATTATGATTTCAATAGGGGCTTCTACCCTGATCAGCACCTGCCTGGGCAGGGGTGAACTTAAAAAATCCAGGGAATATTTTACTCTATCCCTTTGTTTTTTAGGGTTAATTGGATTTATCATTTGCAGTGCTAGTTTTATCTTTCGATACGAATTAGCTAATTTTTTAGGGGCTCGCAGAGAGATGATCCCCCTGGTTGTAGAATACCTGAGTACCCTATTATTTTTCAATACATTTTACCTGATTGCCTATGCCCTGGAAGTCCTCATCAAGGTGGAAGGAAAACCAATGGTTGCAATGTTTGTAGTGGGGATAGCCGCTGTTACCAATATTATTTTGGATTATTTTTTAGTAATTGTATTTCCCTTAGGTCTTAGGGGAGCTGCCATTGCCACAGGGTGTGCCCAGGTTATTCAGGGGATTATCCTTGTTTCTTTCTTCCTAAAAAAAAATTCTACCTTGAAATTTATAAGGATAAAATTAAGTTTAAAAAAATTATTTCGACTGATTAAAATCGGAATTCCGGATTTTATCACAGAACTTTCCGTAGGATTTATTTTATTTGCATTTAATAGGGTTATCTTTAATTCCTACGGTACCGATGGTCTCGCAGTTTTTAGTGTCATAGGGTATACAAACAACCTCGTTCTCATGACCATGCTCGGCCTCACTCAAGGGATGCAGCCTATAATCAGTTATTTAAATGGACAAGAAGATTTTAAAAGAAAAAAACAGTTACTCTTTCTCACTTTAAAGGCTGCATGTATAATTGGAATTTTTTCCTATGTAGTTGTTTTATTTTTTAGTAAATCTATCAGTTCCCTTTTCTTAAACGATTTAAATCTTATAAGATTAACTGCAGAGGCAAAAAAAATATTTTCTCTTTCTTTTATAATGGTCGGGATCAATATTGTAACTTCTGGATTTTTCACTGCCATTGAACACCCTAAAAAAGCCAGTATTATCTCCTTGGCCAGGGGGGTTATCCTAATCTTAATATTATTGATTATTCTGCCTTATTTTTTCGGAAAACATTCGGTATGGATAGTGACTACTGTCTCTGAATTATTCACATTATTTATTTCCATAACACTTATTAAATTCTATAAAAATAAAAAAGTTATAACAATTCCAGTTCTATAAATTAATGTATATTAAAAAAAAATAATAAAATTAAGCTTAAAACATTGAAGAATGAAAAAAGGACTGGAAAATTCCAGTCCTTTTTCTATACATCTACTTTATTCTCACTCCTAAGAGGAAGAGGATAAATTATAGACCTTGAGAGTAGTCAAGTGCAGCTAATCTCTTATAGTGTCTGATTTTCTTTTGAGCTTCTGATTTATTCTTAGCGAATAATTCTTTTGCTCTTTCAGGATTAGACTTAGTTAATGTTAAGTATCTAGTCTCTCCTAATAAGAACTCTTCATATTTGTCCCAGTTAGGTTCTTTAGAATCGATTTGTAATGGGTTCTTACCTTCTAATTCTAATTTAGGATCAAATCTGAATAATGGCCAGTAACCACATTCAGTAGCTAATTTCATTTCTGTTTGAGAGTGTCCCATACCTTTTCTTACACCATGAGAGATACAAGGTGCGTATGCAATTATGATAGATGGTCCTTTATGAGCTTCTGCTTCTTTAACAGCTTTTAAGTATTGAGCTTGGCTTCCACCCATAGATACTTGAGCTACATAGATATGCCCGTAAGACATGCAGATAGCAGCTAAATCTTTTTTCTTTAATGGCATTCCAGCTGCAGCAAACTTAACTACTGATCCAGTTGGTGATGCTTTTGATGCTTGTCCACCAGTATTTGAATACATCTCTGTATCCATTACTAAGATGTTGATGTCATCAGATGTAGCTAAAACGTGATCTATTCCACCGTAACCGATGTCATTTGCCCAACCGTCTCCACCGAAGATCCATTGTGATTTCTTAGTGATGTAGTCTTTTAATGATACTACTTCTTTAGCTTCTTCTTTACCTTCGATTAATGGTAATAATTTAGTTCTGATTTCCTGAGTCTTCTCTCCATCAGTTCTATTTTCTTTCCAATCTTTGAATAATTCTGCTACTTCTGGAGTAACTTTATCCATGATTTTTTCCATTTCTACTTCTAATCTATCTCTTAATGCTTCTACAGCAACGTGCATTCCGTATCCGAACTCTGCATTATCTTCAAATAATGATGATGCCCAAGCTGGACCTTCTCCGCAGCCGTTTGTACAGTAAGGAGTTGATGGAGCTGATCCACCGTATATTGATGAACAACCAGTTGCGTTTGCTACCATCATTCTATCTCCGAATAATTGAGTGATTAACTTGATGTATGGAGTTTCTCCACATCCAGCACACGCTCCATGGAATTCGAATAAAGGTTGTGCAAATTGAGAAGTTTTAACATTTGCAGTTCCCATGATTTCTTTCTTGTAAGTTACTTCGTTGAATAAGTAATCAGCGAATTTTTGCTCAGGCATTTCTTCAGCAATTGGAGTCATAACTAAAGCTTTTCCTTTAGGAGCCGGACATACGTTGGCACATACTCCACAACCTGTACAGTCAAGTGGTGAAACTTGTAATCTGTATTCTACACCTTCAGCTTTTCCAATAACTTTTAAAGTTTTCATACCTTCTGGAGCATTGGCTTTTTCTTCTTCATTGATTAAGAAAGGTCTGATTACTGCATGTGGACATACGAATGAACATTGGTTACATTGGATACAGTTCTCAGGAACCCAGTGAGGAACGTTTACTGCTACTCCTCTCTTTTCAAATGCTGTAGATCCATTTTCAAATGTACCGTCTTCATATCCATCAAATGCTGATACTGGTAAATCATATCCTTTGATAGCGTTTACTGGTTTAGCGATTCTTTCTACAAATTCAGTACCTTTGTAAGCTTCTTCAGCAGTTTCATATTGTAAGTTGATCCAAGCTGGGTCTACAGTAACTTCTACTAATTCTCCTGCTCCTCTATCTATTGCTTCATAGTTCATGTCAACGATATCTTGACCTTTTTTGATGTATGACTTATAAGTATACTCTTTCATATATTCTTGAGCTTCTTCGAACGGGATTACGTTAGCTAACTTGAAGAATGCTGATTGCATTATTGTGTTAGTTCTGTTTCCTAATCCGATTTCTGCTGCTAATTTATTTGCATTGATTATGAATAATTTAGCTTCTGCTTTAGCTAATTTAATCTTAACTGAGTTAGGTAAGTTTGCAATTGTTTCCTCTGCATCCCATACACAGTTTAATAAGAAAGTTCCACCTTTTTTCAATCCACTTGTCATATCATACTTACCTAAGTAAGAAGGAGTAGAACATGCTACGAATGAAGGTCTGTTGATTAAGTAAGTTGATCTGATAGGGTCTTTACCGAATCTTAAGTGAGATCTAGTAACTCCTCCAGATTTCTTTGAATCATATGCGAAGTAAGCTTGAGCATAAAGATCAGTCTTATCTCCAATGATTTTGATTGAGTTCTTGTTAGCTCCTACAGTACCGTCAGATCCTAATCCGAAGAATAAACATTCTTTTACGTTCTCAGCAACTACTGATACAGCTTCTCCTACTGGTAATGATAAATGAGTAACGTCATCGACGATTCCTACTGTGAATCCTTCTTTAGGAGTATCTGATTTTGCATTTTCAAATACAGCTACTATTTGAGCAGGTGTAGTATCTTTAGAAGATAATCCGTATCTTCCTCCAACGATTTTTGGTGCATTTTTGTCATCTTTGAATAACTCAACTACGTCAAGGTATAAAGGTTCTCCATTTGCTCCAGGTTCTTTAGTTCTATCTAATATAGATATTGTTTTAACTGTTTTTGGTAATACGTTCATGAAGTATTCAGCAGAGAATGGTCTGTATAAGTGAACAGATAATAATCCTACTTTTTCTCCATTTGCTACTAAATGATCTACAGTTTCTTTGATAGTCTCTGTAACCGATCCCATAGCTACTATGATTCTTTCAGCATCTGCTGCTCCATAGTAAGTGAATGGCTTATATTCTCTTCCTGTAATCTTTGAAATTTCTTCCATATATTCTGCAACTGCTGCAGGTACTGCATTATAATATTTATTTTGAGCTTCTCTAGCTTGGAAGTAGATATCATCGTTTTGAGCTGTTCCTCTAGTCACTGGGTGGTGAGGGTTGATTGCTCTGTCTCTGAACTCTTGTACAGCTTCCCTATCTAATAATCTATCTAAATCTGCATAATCCATAACTTCTACTTTGTTGATTTCATGTGAAGTTCTGAAACCATCGAAGAAATGCATGAAAGGTATTCTTGTCTTAAATGTTGCTAAATGTGCCACACCTGCAAGATCCATTACTTCTTGTACAGACCCAGATGCTAACATTGCATAACCAGTTTGTCTTGCAGCATATATATCTGAGTGATCTCCAAATATAGATAATGCTTGAGCTGATAATGATCTAGCTGATACATGGATTACTGAAGGTAATAATTCTCCAGCGATCTTATACATGTTAGGTATTTTTAATAATAATCCTTGTGATGCTGTATAAGTAGTCGTTAAAGCTCCTGCTTGTAACGCTCCATGAACTGTTCCTGCTGCTCCTGCTTCCGATTGCATTTCTACTAACTTTACAGGTACTCCAAATAAGTTTTTCTTACCTTGAGCTGCCCATGAATCAGTGTATTCTGCCATTGGTGATGATGGTGTTATAGGATAGATTCCTGCTACTTCTGTGAATGCGTATGATACCCACGCTGCAGCTTGGTTTCCGTCCATTGTTTGCATAGTTTTAGCCATTTTTGTGACCTCCTGAAAATTTTAATTATATTTTATTGGTTTCAGTAAAAATAAAATATCTTTCATGTACAATTTTACTTCACTAGCAATATTTTGTCAATAAATCATTGTTTTTTTTTACCATTTATCTCTTTTTACACTTTTTTCGTTCTCAAAACGTTATATATAACCACTTTAAAACAGTTAACTACTTTTTTCACTTAACATTACAGAGGTTAAAACCTTTGATCCTCTAAGTTTTTGTATGATTATACTTTACAAAATTCTATATATTCCCGTTTTTATGGACATTTTTTAGAATCATAATAATTTCAATACAGAGAGACAATGATCACTATGCACAGCATCAGCTTTTATTTTTTTATTTTGTCGCAGATTACACAAATTTTATAAGCTTTTACAGTCATAAGGCAGAAGGTTTTTCGTTTATTCTTTACATCGGTGTTAATTAGTAGCTAAATTTAAAACAAAAAAAACTACCAGATTAATCTGGTAGTTTTAAAAATTATTTAACTATTGCTAATGTATCTCTAGCAATTACTAATTCTTCATTTGTTTGGATCTTGTAGATAGCTACTTTAGAAGTCTCTGTAGATAATTTTACAGATCCTTTCTTTCTTACTGAGTTAACAGCTTCGTCTAATTCTACACCCATAAATTCTAATCCTTCTAAAGATTTAGATCTTATTAAGTTAGAGTTTTCTCCAATTCCACCTGTGAAACAGATCATGTCTACTCCACCCATAGCTGCTGCATATGATGCGATATAAGCTCTGATTCTGTAAGTCATCATATCGATAGCTAATGCTGCTCTTTCATCTCCACCTTCTCTTGCAATTTCAAGGTCTCTACAGTCAGATGACTTTTCGAAGATTCCTAAGATTCCAGATTTTTTGTTCATTCTAGCATCTATCTCTTTATCAGTTAAATCTCTCTTAGCTTTAATAAATAATGCTGCTGCTGGGTCGATATCTCCACATCTAGTTCCCATCATTAATCCTTGTAATGGAGTTAATCCCATTGAAGTATCTACTGATTTACCATCTTTAACAGCTGATATAGATGCTCCGTTTCCTAAGTGACATACGATTACTTTTGAGTTAGCTGGGTTTCCTAATAAATCGTTAGCTAATCCAGCAACAAATTTATGAGAAGTTCCGTGGAATCCATATTTTCTTACTTTTAACTCAGTATAGTCAGCATATGGTAATGGATACATAAATGCTTTTGCTGGCATAGTTTGGTGGAATGCTGTATCAAATACTCCTACATTAGGCTTTCCAGGAATAAGTTCCATACAAGTTTTTACACCTAATAAGTTAGCTGGGTTATGTAATGGTGCTAAATCATTGTTAGCTTCGATTCCTGCCATTACTTTTTCATCTAATAATACAGATGTCGTGAATTCTTCTCCACCATGTACTATTCTATGTCCAACTGCGTCAACTTCGTTGATATCAGCAATTACTCCATGCTCTCCTGTTAATGTATTTAATACTAATTCTAAAGCTTCCTTATGTGTAGGCATATCATGCTCTAACTCTAATTCGAAATCTGTAGCTGGTACTTCATACTCAAACTTAGATCCGTGGATTCCTATTCTGTCACATAGACCGATTGCGAAAA
Source organism: Psychrilyobacter piezotolerans (assembly GCF_003391055.1). NCBI lineage: Bacteria > Fusobacteriati > Fusobacteriota > Fusobacteriia > Fusobacteriales > Fusobacteriaceae > Psychrilyobacter > Psychrilyobacter piezotolerans. The sequence goes on along the minus strand of NZ_QUAJ01000003.1, from coordinate 20,361 downwards.
CCTCTTCAGTTGATGGGTTGATAAGTTGGTACTTTAAAGATGAACTACCACAGTTAATTACTAAAACTTTCATTAATTATTTCCTCCTAGATTTTATTTTGATGATATATATTTCACTTATCATCTATATTATTTTTGTAGGAGCTATTTCTAACCCCTACTATTTTATCTATTAGTTAGCTTGTACTGATGTTATTGCTGTTAAGTTTACTATATCAGATACAGAACAACCTCTTGAAAGGTCGTTGATTGGTGCTGCTAAACCTTGTAATAATGGTCCGTGAGCTTCTGCTCCAGCCAGTCTTTGTACTAATTTATATCCAATATTTCCTGCTGCTAAGTTAGGGAATATTAAGATGTTGGCATTTCCTGCTACTTTTGATCCAGGTGCTTTTTTAGCTCCTACTGCGGCTACTAATGCTGCATCAGCTTGTAATTCAGCTTCAAATTCGAAATTCACATTACTTTCAGCTAATATTTTTCCTGCTTCTGCTACTACATCTACTGAATCATGTTTAGCTGATCCCTTAGTTGAGAATGTCATCAATGCTACTTTTGGCTCAATCCCTGCTACTGATCTAGCTGTTTCAGCTGCACCCATGGCAATATCAGCTAATTGTTGAGAGTTAGGTTCTGGTATTACTGCACAGTCACCAAATATTAAGATGTTTCCATACTCTTCAACTTTATTTTTTAATTCCATGATGAATACAGATGATACTGTTTTCATTCCCGGCTTAGGTCCTATTACTTGGAATCCAGCTCTAAGTACGTTTGCTGTAGGTGAATCTGATCCAGATACCATCCCGTCTGCATCTCCTAAAGCTACCATCATAGCACCAAAGAAGTTAACATCTGTAGTTAAAATCTCTTTAGCCTTTTCTGGAGTCATTCCTTTTTTAGCTCTTCTTTCTACTAATTTCGCCACATAGGCATCTATATTTTCAAAAGTGTTTGGATCAATTATAACAGCTCCCTCTAAGTTAGCTCCTACTTTTGCCGCTTCTGCATTTAAAGTTTCTGCGTTTCCTACCAATACAACTTTAGCCAATCCCTCTTTTACGATTTCTTGTGCTGCTTTCAACACTCTTTCATCTGTTGCTTCCGGTAAAACGATAGTCTTTTGCGTCATTTTAGCCTTTTCTTTTATTTGATTAATGATTCCCATTAGTCATCCTCCCTGTATATATATAGTTAAATATATATTAACATATTTTACTCTAGTTATACAAACGGTTTTTTTAACCACTACAACCTTACTGTTTTCGGTGTTTTGTTTTCAAACTTTTATTTCTATAAACAGATTTTTATACTGTTTTTTTTCCAACACAACCATTATATTATTTTTACGCTTATTTTAAAAGCTTTTTTTGATTTATTTTTGTCCAATTCTAAATTTTACTCAAAAATAGCATCTATATACTCCTTAGATTTAAATTCACGGAGGTCTTCTATCCCTTCTCCTACCCCGATAAATTTAATTGGTTTTTTTAGCTCTTCAGAGATTGCAAATACTATTCCACCCTTGGCTGTTCCATCTAACTTGGTAACTACGAATCCACTCAACTGAGTTACCTCATTGAATACCTTAGCCTGACTCAATCCGTTTTGACCGGTAGTCCCGTCTATCACCAATAGACTTTCATAGCTGGTATCTCCTACATGTTTTTTTATAATGATATTTATCTTCTCTAATTCTTTCATAAGATTATTCTTATTGTGCAGTCTTCCTGCTGTATCTATTATTACTACATCAGCATTTCTATTTTTTCCTGCTTTTAGTGTGTCAAACACCACTGCACCCGGGTCACTTCCCTGCTCATGTTTTATGATATCGGCACCTGATCTATCTGCCCATTCTTCCAGCTGCTCAATAGCTGCTGCTCTAAATGTATCTCCTGCACCTATTACTACTTTTTTTCCTTCTTTTACAAATTTCGCTGCTAACTTTCCAATGGTAGTTGTTTTTCCTACTCCATTTACTCCTACTACCAAGACTATATTCATCCCGGGTTTATTCACTTCCAGCTCTGTTCCCTCAGCTATCAGGAATCCTTCCATTACATCCTTTAATACATCATAGACTAAATTAGGATCTTTGATCCCTCTTTTTTTCACTTCTTTTTCCAACTCTCCTACAATTTTTAAAGTCATATCCATACCAATGTCCGACTGTATCAATAGATCTTCCAATTCCTCATACATCTCGTCATCTATTACACTTCTACCGGAAAAAAGAGTTTTCATCTTTCCGAACAGACCTTCCCTGGTTTTTACAAGTTTTTCCTTCAGGGATTTAAAGAACCCTTTTTTCTTAGAAGCTTCCTCTTTTTTCTTTAACTCTTCAAATTCTTTTCTTTTGGCTTCTTTCTCAGCCTCTATTGCTGTTCTATTTTCTTCTTCAATTTTTAATTTCTCTAATTCCTTTCTTTCCTCTTCCTCTTTTTTCTTTAACGCCTCTAATTCTTTTCTTTCTTCCTCCTCTTTAATTCTTAGTTCTTCCAGCTCTTTTCTTTCTTTCTCTTCTTTAATTCTTAGTTCTTCCAGCTCTTTTCTTTCTTTCTCCTCTTTAATTCTTAGTTCTTCCAACTCTTTTCTTTCTTTCTCCTCTTTAATTCTTAGTTCTTCCAACTCTTTTCTTTCTTTCTCCTCTTTAACCCTTAATTCTTCTTGTTTTTCTAATTCAACCCTCTCAGCTTCTTCCTCAATTTTTAACGCATCTAATTCCTTAACTTTCAGCTCTTCCTGTTCTTTTATTTTTAACTCTTCACTTTCAACTTTGATTTTTTCATCAGCTTCAGCTTTCTTCTTCCCAAATCCAAATAATTTTTTAAACATCTTTTTCCTCCTGGCATTTCATTGATTTTGTACTCAAATATTAACATATTTTTTTTTTTTTGTCATAAAACCAAGTTTAAATTCTTCTATTTCCATTTTAATCTGAACAATCTGCCATTAAAAACCTTTTTTTCTTTGTCACGAATTACACCAATTCTCACTGACAAATCTCTCTTTTGACACAGATTACACAGATAAATCATCTGATTTTCACAGATTTTCTAAACCAAAACCCTTACACTAAGCTCACAAAGAAAAGACTCTTAATTTATGAAATAAATTCTTAGAGTTTTGGTGGTACCCACTTCGGGTAGAACTTTTACGTCTCATTTTCTTTCAAGAGAAAAAGTAACCCCGTCAAGGATGGAATCCTTGGAATCTGACTTTCTGTCGCAGATTATACAGATTTTCACAGATTAAGAAAATCTATAAGCTTTTTCTGTCACAAATTACGCGAAGGATATGCTTTACTGCTACAATACAGAAGTTTTTTTAACACAGAGATTCACTGAGGTTTCTCTGGGTAACTCTTCTTCTCTCTGTGTTCTCCGTGTCCATTTTTTTATTGGTTAGAACCTTCTCTTTATTTTCAATTATCGTCTATCCAAAAGCCTTTTTCAACCTCTCCAATCCGTCTTCCAGCATATACCTGGGACAGGCTATATTCATCCTTGCAAATCCGCTGCCCATAAAACCTCCTCCCATTGTCAGGGCCAGGCCGCCGTCTTCTACCAATCTTTCTTTTAATTTTTCATCATCCAACCCAAATTTCCTCAGATCCAGCCAAAGCAGATAAGTAGCCTCAGGTTTTTTCACTCTGATTTGGGGAATATTTTTTTCTATATAGTCTACAGCAAATTCTATATTTCCTCTCAGATGATCAAGGAGCTTCTCCAACCACTCTTCACCGTGATTATAAGCAGATATTACCATGTCCATACAAAAACTATTAGGCTCATGAACTCCTATGAGAGATAGTTCCTCTACAAAGTTTTCTTTTTCCTTCCTTGTTGGAAAAACTACAAATGAACTCTGAATTCCTGCCAGGTTAAAGGTCTTAGTTGCAGAAAGACAGGTATATACAAGGTTCTCCACTTCCCTCCCCAGGCTGGCTATGGAAATATGTTTCCCATCTAAAATCAGATCACTGTGAATTTCATCGGAAATAATCTTAACTCCATATTTTACACAGATCTCTGCGATTTTTGATGATTCTTCCCTCGTCCAAACCCTTCCAGCAGGATTATGGGGGTTACACAGGATAAATACCACCGAGTTTTTTACCTTCTCCTCAAAATCTATAAAATCCATCTCATATCCATTCTCTTTTTCAACCAGTTCATTTATAACTACTTTTCTGCCGTTACTCTCAATCTGTTTTACAAACTGAGGGTAGGTTGGAGACTGGATCATTATCTGATCCCCCTCATTGGTCAGGATCTTTATCAACAGGTTCAGGCTCGTTACCACTGTGGGAGAGTGAGCAATTCTCTCAAAAGATAATTTAGACCCGTGTCTTTTTTTCACCCAGTTTACCAGACTACCAATATATCTTTCATTTTCCATGGTATAACCAAATATTTTTTGATCAGCCTTGTTTTTTAAAGCTTCCACTACCACATCTGGAGCTTCTATATCCATATCTGCTACCCACATAGGCAGTAAATCTTCCCTTCCAAAATATTTTTTTCTCCCAGCCCATTTTCTCGAATCATTTTTACTTCTATCTATTTTTTTATTAAAATCAACCATTTTTATCCTCCTCTTTTTTTTTACATTATACTTCAGCCATTTTCAAAAAGATATAAATATCTATCCAAACTTTTCTTTCTTCCATTTAATTTATTCCAAGGAATTTAAATTTTCTTCTAGTATAGTATACCTATCACAATATTTTATTTTAGAAAATTAATAACATGAAATTTATCTTGGTAAATACAGATCCCTGCAAAAAAGATTTGGAGAAAATTCTAAAAAAGGAGATGAACTATGAGTAAACATCTAGATCTAACTCAAGGAGACATCAGATCTCTCATTAAAAAAATAGCCATCCCTTCAAGTGTTGGATTTTTATTCAACACCTTATTTAACATCGTAGATACCCTCTATGCCAGTTATATAGGATCTGATGCAGTTTCAGGGCTCACCCTTTCATTCCCTCTTTTTTTTATCCTCATATCTATCGGGGCTGGAATGGGAACCGGTACTACAGCTCTTATCTCCAACCTTTTAGGGGAAAAAAATATGAAAAATGCCAGGGATACATCTGAAGATTCTATAGGTCTTGGAATTATCCTGAGTTTTTTCGTTACCTTTTTAGGATTAATATTCACAAATTCTATGTTTAAATTTTTAAATGCTCCTGCTGAAACCACAATTTATGGTGTCCAGTATATCCATATAATTATAGGAGGGAGTCTCTTCTTCATTTTGAACAGTTCCTTCAACGCCATTCTTTCTGCCCAGGGAGACACTAAACCATACAGAAATTTTCTTATCCTCGGGTTTTTCTTAAATTTAATCTTAGACCCTCTATTTATATTAGTTTTTAATATGGGTATTGCAGGTCTTGCTCTGGCTACAGTTGTCATCCAAATAACAGGATCTTTTTACCTCCTGAAAAAAGTTATAAGATCCCACTTATTTCTAAAGGTCAAACTGCATCTGAAGAAGCCTGATTTTCATCACTATTTAGACATTTTAAAACAAGGGTTTCCGGCTAGTCTGAATATGATGAGTATGGCTTTAGGAGTTTTTGTGATCAACTATTTTGTTTTAGATGTAGGAGGCAGTTCTGCCGTAGCAGGTTATGGAATTTCTATGAGGATTGAGCAAATGGCTCTTCTGCCGACTATTGGATTAAATATCGCTATTTTAAGTATTACAGGTCAAAACTTTGGTGCAAAAAATTTAGATAGGATAAAAAAAGTTTATAGATTAGGTCTTATCTACGGACTTATCATAATGACCACTGCCATGTTTATCATCTTCCCCTTTTCAAAATATTTTTTAAGGTTGTTTACAGATGACCTGGAAGTTATAAAATATGGTGTTACCTACCTCAACATAGAAACCTTTGCATTTAATTCCTACGTTTTTCTAAACATCTCTGTGGCTGTCCTCCAGGGTATTAAAAAACCAAATTTTGTTATCTTCATCGGTATTTATCGGCAATTTTTACTCCCCCTTTTATTATTTCCTGTCCTGATAGGTCTTTTACCAAACCCAATATACGGTATTTGGGTGGGGATCCTTGTGGTGAATTGGAGTGCCGTTATCATCCTTGTTTTCTATACCAGGTATATGTTAAAAACCTATGAAAAAGATACTCACTAGTATCTTTTTCATAGGTTTTTTTCTTTAGTATTTATTTGTCATTATTCCCAAGATCGTTTGATCTGTTCCATCCATCCCTATTTGAGATAGGATCCCGATATTTTTTATAGTCTTTTCTATATCTTCACCTACTATCCCCTCACCATTGGACAATACTTTTTTGGCCTTTGAAAGGTGTACTGAATCAAATGCTGCATAAATTCCACTGGCTATCTTCATGGCACAAGATGCCTTGGCTCCATCACAGATCATCCCAGAGACATTACCCAAAGTATTAGTTATTGAGTCAGCTACTACTTCCAAACTTTCTCCCATTACGAAAGCTAAAGCTCCGCTGACACCTGCTGATGCACATATAGCCCCGCAATAAGCTGATAATCTGCCTACGTTTGTTTTTATATGAATACAGGCTAAGTGAGAAAAAGCCAGTCCTCTGATTGTTTCCTCATAACTCAGGTTATTGTCACTGCAATGCTGGATTATCGGCAGTGAAGCTGTCATCCCCTGATTCCCGCTTCCGCTGGTAGTCATTACCGGTAACGGGCACCCCGCCATCCTTGCATCTGACCCTGCTGCTGCAAAACTGGCACTTCTATTTTTTTGATCATTTCCGTATATTCCTTTTTCCATATTTTCACGGATCATAGATCCCATATTCACACCATATTTTTTAGTTAATCCCTCTTTGGCAATTGCAGAATTATAATCTACTACCATTTTAAAAATATCTTCTATCTCAGATAAATTTACAGTTTTAGCAAAATTATAGATCCCTTCAATTGTAAGGATTCCTCTGTCTTCGTCTGTGGAAGTGAAGTTTGTATCATTACAGGCTCTATTTATCAAAACTTCTCTATTTTTTTCTACCTTTGTTATATTGGTATGGAGGTGTTTTATCTCAACACTTGCAGATTCCTCCCCATTATAGGCTACAACCCTTGCATATAACTTTACATCTGTTTTTTCATGGATTACATTTATCTCTTTATTTTTAATAAATTCCTTCACTTCCTCCAATTGTCCAGGAGTAACACTGCTGATAACCATTAATTCTGCATCAGCATTTCCGGCAACAGCTCCCATAACAGCAGAGACCTCTATTCCTACCATTCCTCCACCATTTGGAACATTTACACTTTTAACATTTTTTATCATATTTCCAGAAACATATATATCTAATCTAGTCGGCTTCTTACCTAAAATCTCTACGGCTTTTGCTCCTACATATGCTATAGCAATAGGTTCAGTACACCCCTCTGCCGGTACTATTTCTTCATTTAATATTTTTACAACCTTTTTAACGTTCATGACTCCCCCTGCAACTACGCGTGATAATTTTTTATTATATTACACAGGGATTGTACACCTAAAGATAAAAAAAATCAACATTTTATGTTCATAATAATGTTTTTTAACCGTTTTTTAGTACAATTTAATTTTTCTATCACAAGAGATAATAATTTTTTATTAAAATTTGAATTTAATACTCAAAACCCATCTTTTTTTACAACAATTGTGCATCCAAGCAGATAATAGGGTATAATTTTATAAAACTAGGAGGTTTCCCATGAATTTAGATAAACTCACTAAAATTATAAAAGATGAAGAAATTGTTATTTTGTATATCAAAAGCAGGAGCTGCAGTGTCTGTACCGAGCTTTTACCCAAGGTAGGAGGAGCTGCAGAATCAGAAAAAATAAAGTTTATAGATATCTATATTGAGGATAATAGAGAAATCGGAAGTAAATATAATGTATTTACTGCTCCTACTATCATTATGTTCGTTATGGGAAAGGAAGTTTACAGGGAAGGTCGATTTTTGAGGGTCTCAGAATTAAAGGATAAAATTTATAAATATAAGGAGTTATTATTATAAATAGAGCAACTTGACGCTGTCTCCAGGTAGTTTTTATAACCTCTGCCACCTGATGGCAGGTATAATTTCTTATATAATAATAAAGAGGCTGGTTTAAACCAGCCTCTTTCCTAAGTTTAAGTTCCTGCATTACAAAAACAGCTTATAAAGTTTTATTGTGGTACCCTTTCATTATTTCTGTTGGTTTGAAATTGCAGTATCTATAATTATGAGCCAGTCTTGCCCCATCTTTTATCCTTATTACAGTAAAATAAGGATGAAACTCTTTTTCATGCTCGATTAAGTGGATTAAATTTTCATCATCTTTTTTTATCAACAGATAATCATCCCCAATCTCAAGATCATGTACACCAAAAATTAGAACATCATTTATTTTTACTGCATCTCCGTTAATTTCTACTTGCATTTTTTTCAAATTACTCCCCCCTTTTTCATCAGTTAAATAAATTCAACTACTCTCATTAACTTTTTATTGAAAATAATGTTTTTTCCTTTTTTTATTTTTAATAAAAATAAAAAAAACTCCCAAGCAGACACCAACTACAATAGTTTTTGTCCCCTTGGGAGTTTTTATATTATTTTTTCTTTAAATTATCGGAGATAAGCTCTCCACACTCTTTAATTCTTCCCTTCATTCCACAGCCCGTACACTTATCACGACAATCTGGAGTAAGTGCTAACTCTTCAGCTTTTTTCAATTCATCGATATAGAATTTATCCGATACACCGATATCCACCATATGCCAAGGCAGTTCTGCATGGGTTGATTTTTCCCCCAGATAATCTTTTTCATCTAAGTTCAACTCATCTATGGCTTCCTTCCACCTGGAAAATTGAAAATTTCTCCCATGATCTTCCAATTTGGCACCTTTTTTCCATACATTTTCCAATAGATCACTTATTTTTTCATCTCCACGGGACAGGAACCCCTCTAAATATGATTTTTCTCTGAAATGCATCTTTAAAGTCGTATGTCTTGCCCTGTAAAAAATATCTTTTAGGAGCTGATGTTTCCTCTCCATCTCAGCTATGTTCATTTGCTCAGCCCATTGGAATGGCGTATGAGGCTTTGGTACAAAATTAGATACACTGACTGTTATATTTAATTTCTTTGTAAATGGTTTACATGCTTTTACTACCTTCATTACTAATTCATGCATACCTTTTAGGTCTTCATCGGTCTCAAAAGGCAGCCCTATCATAAAGTAAAATTTCAGTGTTGCCCACCCGGCTTTCACCGCTGCAACTGCTGTTTGTAAAATATCTTCCTCTGTTACACCTTTATTAATAACATCTCTCATCCTCTGAGTTCCTGCTTCCGGCGCAAATGTAAATCCTGTTTTTTTACCACTCTGGATCTGCTCTGCAACTTCTACAGAATATGGGTTCATCCTTAGAGATGGAAGCCCTATACTCAAATTATTGTCACCGTGTTTTTTCTGTAAATTTGATAATAAAGGATTTATCTTACTATAATCACTACTGGATAATGAAGATAATGAAACTTCATTATACCCGGTAGATTTAAGTGTTTTTTCTATGAGGGCCAGATTTTTTTCCAAAGTTCTCTCTCTTACAGGTCTATATGTATATCCAGCCTGACAGAACCTGCATCCTCTGGTACACCCTCTTTGAATCTCTACCGACACCCTGTCGTGAACTATATTCACAAAAGGCACTATTTGATCGGTATAAAATTCTGTATTATCTAAATTATGAACTACTGCTTTTTTGATTTTTTTATCCTTATGCAGTTTGGGAATATATACCCCGTCTATGTCTTTTATCAATTCTAATTTTTCTGCCTTAGTTTTATGACTATTTGCCACAAATATTTTTGCTATTTCCGGCATCACATCTTCCCCGTCACCAATTACAAAATAATCTACAAATTTACTCATGGGAGCCGGGTTTACTGTACATGTTCCCCCTGCCATAATAAGCGGATCATCTTCTGTTCTGTCATCTGCTCTAAATGGTATCCCTGCCAAATCCAGTGCATTCAGTACATTGGTATAACTCATTTCATATGAAAGAGAAAACCCTACCACATCAAATTCTTTCAGTGGAGTCCTGCTCTCCAGGGAAAACATTGGTATATTATTTTCTCTCATGACAGCTTCCATATCCTCTTGGGGAGAAAATCCTCTTTCCAATGAAAATCCATCAACTTTATTTAATATATCGTATAATATTCTTATACCCAGGTTAGACATCCCTACCTCATAGATATCAGGGAAAAATAAACACATATTTGCTTTATACTCACTCTTGTGGACACTGTTTACCTCATTTCCCATATATTGTACCGGTTTCTCTACTGAAAGTAGATATTTTTCTATATCAATCATAGTCATTTCTCCTTTATTTCTTAATTACCCTCTCTCGGCTAGTGCCACTTTCGCCCTCTTACTTTTATAACTTCTCATTTCACAAATATTCTAGCAATAGTTTTCTTTGATTTCACATTTAGAAAATTCTTTTTAACTATAAGATTTTTTTAATATTCGTGACCTCGCGAAAACGATATCAGGGAAAGAGTTAGGCAGATTCTCTAAGAGGGTCAGTTCCTATCATCTATCTCCTGAAATCTCTTTAATTTTTTGTCTCCATCCAGCCCGTGGTGGTTTAAAATTAAGTCGGCCAATTCCAAATCTATCTCTTTTAATTTTTCATAACCCAATTTAGGATGCCTGTCCAACAGTTTATCTCCTACTAAGACTTTTTTCATCCTGGTCGGAAGAGATATTTTCTCCTTCCCGCAGTCATGCAGAAGGGCTAATTTCAGATATTTTTCATCTCTATTTAATATCTCATCTCTCTTTACCATCTGATAAACACCTATACTGTGTACTTTATCATAATTATCCATATTTATAAAAATTTTATATTCTTCCTCTGTTAACAGTAATTTGATTTTTTCCAGCTTTTCTATTTTAGGTTTTGCAAACAAATAATTTAGTCCCTGTTTTATTCTGCCCATGACACCTCTCCGGAAGTTAGATCGTCTTTATTATTATCTGCCCGTATTTTTTTCTTAAACTTTTGATATTACCGGCATTCTTTCCGATAACTTCACCTTTTTTATTCTTAGCTACGTAGAAAATATAGATATCTTTTATTTTTTCTATTTTCAAGATATTTTCTTCAGAAATATCATTAACCTCTTCTATTATCATCTCCTCTAATTCCCTGGATAAGATCATTTTTTCCAGAGTCAGGTATTTTCCCGGCAGAATTTTTTTCTCACCGGTTAATATATAGCCGGACATGATCCTTACCTGCTTCGGCATAAATGAATTTCCTGAAAATACCAGACTACCCCTGTCGTACGATATTTCCACCCTTCTTATTTTTTCCTTTAATTTCTGTCCCTTACTGTCGGTGAATTCACTTACATCGTAGGTTCCTGTAAGTTCATCACATCTTTTTAATATCTCTTCCTCAGCAGCCTTTATCTTATCTGCCGGATAGGTATACCTATAGACCCTCCCTTCCATCATCTCAGGAATAGCTAAGTTAGGCAGGGTTTTTTCTATCTTTATGATCTTCATCTCATCTATTTTTTTGTTGAATTTTTCCTTTAATGAGATTTTATCTATCTTATTGTTTGAATTTATATAGAGGATATTTTCTTTGGCACTTACCTGACCATCGGTTCTCCCGCCTTGCTGGACCCCCTTAGCCCAAGTGACTCCTAATTCCCCTAATATCTTTATAAATTCACCCTTTACAGTTTTCTTTGTGGAACTTTCATCTTTATTTTCATCAAAAGAATGAAATTTTGTACCCCTGTATGAGATATAAAATAAATATCCAAATTTTGTTGTTTTTTCTAAACTTCTAAAATTCACCTGTGCCTCCATCATACCCCGTGTTTTTTAACACCTTTACACCACTTAATTTCTCGATGGTTTTTATGTTATCCTCCAATAAAATTTCATCTGTATTATTATCTTTATTGTTGAAGATAATCCCCTTTATCATAATGTCATTTCTTTTCAATGTTTCTATCGTCAACAGGGTGTGGTTTATTGTCCCCAAAGAGTTGTTGGCCACCACTATTACCTCTGATTTTTTTCTGTAATCTACCAAAAGATCCAAATATGTATACCTGTTATTATATGGAACCAACAGACCTCCTGCACCTTCAACATACAAGGTTTCATGGGTTTTAATCTCTTCGTCTATCCTATTTTTTATCTCATTAATTAATATTTGTTCCCCATCTAACTCTGCTGCAATATGAGGAGACATTGGCTTTTTAAAAAAATATGTATTTATTTCTTCCACACCTTTTCCTAAAAGATCCGCATATTTTTTGGTATCCGACCCTTCTAAATTTTCTCCAAAAATTTCCGACCCTGTTTCTATAGGCTTCAATGCCATAATATTTTTTTTGTTTTTAAGGTCTTCCTCTATTAATTTTAAAGTAACATGGGTTTTCCCGATCTCAGTGCCGGTTCCCACTATAAAATAAAGGTTTCCCATATTTTCATCTTTATATTTTATTCTATGGCACTTCCTGCACCTGGGCTCATATGATTCTGTAGCTCCAACCAATACAATGGGATCATCGTAATAAGCAGGTTCACCATCTATCAGCCTCTGGGATACTGTAGCAGGATTTCCGCACACAGCACAAATAGCCTGAAACTTGTCTACATATTCAGCCCTGGCCAAAAGTTCATCCATAGGTTTAAAAGGTTCACCCTTAAAATCCTTATCCAATCCTGCTACAATTACTCTTTTTCCCATGTCAGCCAGATCTTCACAAAATTTTACAACTTCAGCACCAAAAAACTGCACTTCATCTATTCCTATTACCTGTGCATCACTGTATTTTTCAAAGAATAATTTTTCCATCTCTTCTACACTGGCAACCGGTACCCCCTCTATAAAAGACTGGCTGTGTGAAGCTAATTTTGCATCATCATACCTCACATCACTGGCATGTTTAAAAGCTACTACTTTTTGACGTGCGTATTTGGATCTTCTCAATCTCTTTATGAGCTCCTCACTCTTCCCTGAAAACATACTTCCAGTTACAACTTCTAACCATCCCATTCCTTCTGTTACTATAAATTGCAAATTTCTCACCCCATCTATATAATCCGATAAAAAAATAGGGCCCCTGCTCTCCTGAAAACACCCCTACTCTGTTTAAGATCTCGTTTTTCCCTGCCAGATTACTGACAGATAAAAAAACCATTGATTTAAACTTCCCATCATATTTTTTTTATTCCCTCTTACTTATTTTTCTAACTTCCCTTCTTTAAATACAGACTAAATTGTAGCATATTTTCTACCTTATTTCAATTTAGCATTTCTTCAAATAGTTTGAATTTTTTGATTTTTTGTTCCAATTCCATCTATACTCTCAGCAGATAAAACTACAGGTTCTGCTCAAGGCAGATATTAAGTAAATTTAAATTGTGTTATAATGTATCGAAATTTACTTTAGTAGGAGGCGTGCATGGATTTTTTAGAGATTATAAAAGTAATTATATTGGGTGTTGTTGAAGGGATTACGGAGTGGCTGCCTATCAGTAGCACAGGACATATGATATTGGTAGATAAATATTTAAGCCTTAATGTAAGCAGTGCATTTAAAGAAATGTTTTTCGTCGTTATTCAATTGGGTGCCATTTTTGCAGTGGTGATACTTTATTTTAATACGTTGTTACCTTTTTCTTTTAAAAATGGATTTTCAATAAAAAAAGAGACTATGTCTATGTGGTATAAAATTGTTGTTGCATGTATTCCGGCGGGTGTTGTTGGTATTTTATTTGATGATAAAATCAACGCCCTTTTTTATAATTATCAGACTGTAGCTATTATGCTCATTGTATTTGGTGTATTTTTCATTTTAATTGAAAACTATAACAAGGGTAATCAGCCAAAGATAAAAGCAATTTCAGAAATAACTTATAAAACAGCCCTAATCATAGGCCTGTTTCAGCTTATAGCAGCTGTATTTCCAGGGACATCACGTTCCGGAGCAACTATTCTTGGTGCACTTTTGATCGGGGTTTCAAGAACGGTTGCTGCAGAATTTACATTTTTCCTTGCTGTACCTGTCATGCTAGGAGCCAGCTTTCTTAAATTGTTAAAGTTTGGTTTGAGTTTTACTGGTTCGGAAATTATAATACTAATAATTGGTATGCTTGTTGCTTTCATAATATCTATTTTAGCAATTAAATTTCTTATGAAGTATATTAAAAAGCATGATTTCAAGGTTTTTGGTTGGTATAGAATCGCACTCGGTATAATTGTTATTTTGTATTTTGGTATAGGGACTGTCCTGTCGTAAAATAACGCAGATAAAGGAGCCAGTTTATGAATTACACACCTATATTAAAGGAGATCATCGATTATGTTGAAAACAACATCTACAGACCCATAACTTTAGATGAGATTGCAGCTAATTTTTTTATCTCAAAATTTCATTTCCACAGGATATTTAAAGTTTATACAGGTATTTCCTTTGGCCAGTATATGGGTAAGCGCAGGCTGCAGCATATTGGCGATGATATTTTAAAAGACAGAAGTGCAGAAATTTGGAAGGTTGCCCTTAAATACTCCTATACCCAGCCGCAAATTTTAAATAGAACCTTTAAAAAATACTATAATATTACTCCTACACAATATAGGAAAGATAATATCAGAACAATCATACAGGATAAGCTGGTCATCCTGGAAAAGGAGACTATCTCCCTGAATGGAAAAATTATGATCGATCTTTCTTTGGATTATCTTGAAAAAACAAAGGTTTACGGAGTTACCTACTCTATTGATCTGACTAAAACACCCCTCACTGAAGAGGAAATTGTAGGTTTTACCAAGATGAAATCCCAGGATTTTATCGGGATCCCTCAGTTAAGAAAAATGTATTATGTTTCCATCAAAAGAACCAAAGACATCTATACCTTTGGATTTTTTACCGATAAAAAACTTGATTTTTCAGAACATTTCACCATCCCTTCAGGCTTATATGCTCTTCTGCACTATTCCGGTGACAGGCTGTATAACTCCCTGGATGTTGTAATAAACGATATACAGAGTATCTTTGACAAGGAGCACCTCACTCCCAATAGGGATATTCTTGAGGTAGTCCAGCAGTTTTTTATAGAAAATCCGGCCCATTATTCCATCATTATTCCTGTGGAAGTCAGCAAATAAAAGCAATAAGCAGTAAAAATTCTAAAAGGCGATATATATCTATGGCCTTTTTTTAATGCAGTAAAAATATTAAAAGGGATCTTTGCATAAGTCTGAATCATGTAATATAATTTAGTATTAAAGTTAAAGGGAAATTAAAATAATAAGATAAGACTAAAAAAGCAATATGACGTTGCATCCAGACAGGCATAATCTAGGATTTTATAATTTTTATAATTTCCTAGATTATAAAAATTTAAAAAAAAAGACCTTATTTTTCAAAGGTCTTATGTCTATGGCCTTTTTTTAATGTAGCAAGAATGGTTTAACTTTTTTATAAAAAAAATGTTAAAATTTAATTAAAATATTAGTTTGACCCTTAGGTTGACTAATTTTAAAAATTTTCGTGTGTACACATACACATTTAGAAAATAGGAGGATATAGATGAAAGCAAAAAAAATAATATTAATTTCATGGCTGCTCCTGATAACCGGATGCTCCAGCTATGTTCGAGAGACCCATGAAGACCTCATGCAGACAAAAAACGATATTCAATTACAGGGTAATTTTACCTCAAGTGAAGATCAGAACTTAGTTTTTGTCCATGAAAAATGGTGGTCAAACTATAATGACCCGGATCTGAATAAACTCATGGAGATTGCATTAAATTCAAATGCAGATCTAAAAGTGGCTGAATTTAACATCCAGGCTGCCAGTGCAGCTATTGATGCAGCTGAACACAGTGCTTTTCAAATGGGACTCTATGCAGGTGCAAGTGTTCACGGCACCAGTAAACCATATACAAAATCAAAAGCTGTCTCAAAATCAATATCTATACCAGGAGGACCTACTCTTACTTCTACATTGTTACCTGAGGATGCCCTGGCAGGGGAAACTGCTTATGCAGCCGGGGCAGGGATTAGTGCTAACTATAATTTTGATTTCTATGATAAATATGAAAACTTAACAAAGGAGCAGAGGTATCTGGCTGAAAGTGCTAAATTTCATTCAAAACTAGTTGAGCTGAATATCACTACAAATATTGCTAAACTTTACGGATACTACATCTATCTCCAAGGGGAAAAAATAAATCTCCATAAAAAGCTGGCTATATTAACATCCATCCAAGATAAGGTAAGGGCAAGGGTTGAATTTGGCGGAGGAGAAGAGGAAGACCTGCTAATTATCCAAAATAAGATCCTTACTTTAAAAAGATATATAAATTTAAATGATTTTCAGAAAGAATCTACTGCAGAAATTATATATTCATTGTCATCTTATAAAAACAGAGACAGGGTAGAAAAAATATTAAAAAATGCTGAAGTTTCCCGCCTTATGGAACAGGAGTTTATCATTCCAAATAAGATATCCTCCGATGTTATTGTAAATCGTCCCGATGTACAATATTATCTGATGATGATCAAATCCCAAAAAGCCAAGTTAAAGTCACTAAAATCAGATTTTTACCCACAAGTTTCAATTGGTGGAGATGTGGGATATAGAGGGGTAGGGCTGGACAATAGTTTTAAAGATTTTTCATCTTTAATGTGGTCATTTGGACCCAAAGTTTACCTCCCGGTCTTTAATCTATCCGGTATCAAAGCTAATTATAAGATTGCCGGCATTCAGGTGAATGTATTTATTGCAGATTACAATAAAACCATTAATAATTCCATCCAGGATATCAACACAAAGTTAAGCAGTGCCAAGATATCAAAGATTAACTATATAAACTTAGATCATATTGAAAAAAATGAGGGAAAAATCTATAAAAATTCAAATTTTAAATTTAAAATCGGATCTATTTCTGAATATGAAAATTTAAAGGATCACTATATCTATCTGGATTCTTCCCTCTATAAAACCCAGCAAGCCTATAAACTTTACTCCGATCAAATCGACCTGATCAACAGCTTGGGAGGAGTGTATAAGAGCAGGGAACAATGAAAGAAAAAAGCTAAATAAAATTCAAAACTAAAGGAGTTATATATATGTCGGAAATTATAAAAACAAATGACAACTTAGAAGATAAAAAAGATATAAAACAGGAAGACAATAAGGGAAAGGCTAAGAAAAAAATCGCAGCCTTTATAGGTGGAATGGCAGTTGTTGGAATTCTTTATTCTCTCTATTTTTTCCTTTTCCTTAACGGCTATGAAACTACTGAAAATGCCTATGTTACAGGTAATCAGACTGCTGTAACTGCTCAGATAGCAGGACGTATAACCCAGATAAATTTTGTAGATACTGCCCAAGTTAAAAAAGGTGATTTATTGATTGAGTTTGAGGATACAGACTACCAGCTGGCTCTGGAAGGAGCAGAGATTGCCCTGGCTCAGGCAGTGAGGGACTACTCTTCCCTTGAAACTAATGTTTCTGAATGTGAATATGCCCTGGGAGAAACTATGAATAATCTGGCTAATGTGAAAAGAAATTATGACAGAAATTTCAAATTATTTAATGCCGGTATCATCAGCAGCCAGCAGATGGATGGAAGCACTACCCAGTTAAAAAATGCAAAATTAGCAGTATCCCAGAGAAAGGAAGCTCTTTCAAATGCAAAATTACAGGCCAGCTCAAAGGATGCTTATAGTCATCCTGCTGTTCGAAATGCCATTTTAAAATATAAACAGGCATCTCTAAACCTGTCCAGGACAAAAGTTTATGCCCCTGTAGACGGCATTGTAGCTAAAAAATCTATCTCCCTGGGACAGAAAATCGGAATTGGATACCCGTTATTTTCCGTAGTGGACCTGAACAATGAGTGGGTAGAGGTAAATTTAAAAGAAAATCAGATGAAACACGTCAAGATTGGAAATACCGTAGAATTAACAAGCAGTTTAAATGAGAAAGTCTATAAGGGTTATATCGTTGGTGTCTCTGCTGGTACCGGAAATGCTTTTTCCCTCCTGCCACCTCAAAATGCAAGTGGTAACTGGATCAAGATCGTTCAAAGACTTCCTGTAAGGGTAGCCTTCGATAAAAAAAGTTTAGAAGATAATGGAGTGCTTCCCCTGGGAACTACCATGGAAGCTGAGGTTGATACCAAAATAGTAGAAGATAGTCATCCCAATATTGAGATCAAATCTTCCAATCCATATACTTTAGATATCCAAAAGATAAAAAAAACAATAGATCATATAGTTAAGGCAAATTCATATTAACTGTGCAGGAGGGTTGTATGCCGGAAACAAATGATAAAATCACAGGAAAAATAATTTTTATAACTATAGCCCTTGCTACGGGTTCATTTTTAAATATGTTAAACGCCAGCATAGTCAATGTATCTCTCACGCATATTGCCGGAGATTTCGGGATCGCCACCAGCGAAAGTACATGGATCATCACGTCCTATTCCGTCGCCGAAGCCATAGTATTGCCCCTTATCGGGTGGCTGACACTGCAGTTTGGAACTGTCAAACAGTATATCTGGTCCACAATATTATTTGCCATAGCCAGTTTACTCTGCGGAATGAGTTTTTCCCTCTCCTCCATGGTTGCTGCCAGACTGTTGCAGGGAGTTGTGGGAGCCAGTATGATCCCCCTTTCCCAGACCCTGATCATGAAAATTTTTCCCAAGAAAAAACAGGGAATCGGGATAGCTATATGGACCATGACCCTTATACTTGGTCCTATCTTAGGCCCGGTCATCGGAGGAGCTATTACCGATGGAGCATCCTGGCGATGGTGTTTTTACTTTAGTATTCCCCTCTGTCTTTTGTCCAGTGGCATAATCTACTATATGTTTAAGGAGGAGTATGCCAGTGAAAAATTTACAAGGGTCAAAGCTGATTTTATAGGTATCTTCCTACTTATCAGCGGTATCGGGTCTCTCCAAGTTTTTTTAGAACAGGGCACAGACTTAGACTGGTTTTCCAGCCCATCTATCGTCATGCTGGCTATCACCTCATTTATGTCGTTGGTTATCCTGGGAATTTGGGAGTGGTATCATGAAAACCCGGTTATAAATGTCAGGTTATTTTTAAATAAAAACTTCACCATAGGAGTAATTTCCCTCCTGATTGTATCTGCAGCATTCTATATGACTGCCGTTATTCTGCCCTTTTGGCTGCAAAATGTCATGGGATACACAGCATTTATAAGTGGTAAAACCACTGCTACCCTGGGTTTACCCATATTATTTTTATCTCCTATTATAGGTAAATACACCGATAGAATTGATAACCGGCATATTGCCATTACGGGATTTATTATTTTTGCCATAGTTTCGTTTTTTACCGCTAATTATAGTTTAGATGTCACATCCGGCTATGTCTCATATACCAGAGCTTTAAGCGGTATCGGCCTTGCATTTTTCTTTGTAGCTTTAAACAATGTATCTCTTGGGAGTATAAATCCCGTTCAAATTGTGGCTGCAGCCGGAATTTTTAATTTTATGAGAAATCTGGGAAACAGTATCGGCAGCAGTCTATTTATACCCCTATGGAATCATTCTCAGGCTTACCATCACGAGGTATTAGCCAGTCATATCCATACAGGTAATCCAAGTTTTTTGCCGCTGATTAATTCCGTTCCAGGTTCTATCCAGGCTAAATTAGTTGTGATAAATGGTTTGATCACAAAGGAAGCAGCTACCATGGGGGTCAACGATGTCCTCTTGGTTGCCGGCCTTATTATTTTGGCTCTGGTTCCATTTATGCTCTTGGCAAATAGAGCTGTAGGTTCTGCTCAGGGGGGGCATTAAGCTGCACTAAAAAAAAGCTAACGCTTCTTCAACCCCCAGCCCCCATCTTGGGGGTTTTTGGTATAATAACTATTATGACTACTATTACACTTAAAGATATTCTTACCAACGACAACCTAAAAGCTTTTTTTAAGCATCATTTTAAATTCTTTTTGAATTTCCCCAAGAGTTTTCTTCACTTTATCAAATCTACTCTCGTTGCTGCACAAAATTGTAGAGAGTTTGCTTTTGCTAAATCTGTATTTTCTTGCCCTACTTGCTCTCACTATACTTTTAGACCCGTTACTTGTAAGTCAAAATTTTGTTCTTCTTGCGGTAAAATTTATGCAGAAAAATGGGCTCATAAACTATCCTCTCAATTAATTGATAAAAAACACAAGCATATGATCTTTACTCTTCCTAAAGAAATTTGGAACTACCCAATTATTAAAAGAGATTTATTAG